>JAKRWB010000760.1 GCA_022353185.1 ANME-2 cluster archaeon
AAACGCAGAGAGATGAGGAGCAACCCTCTGCGTTTTAGGTTTATGGTGCAGATGTATTTACGGAGGATGGGGGTTTTTCAGGTGACTGAACTTATTCCCCTGGCTTTTTTATGGCTTGCATATTCATTTACTGCCATCTGCATTTCCGGTTATTGGAACTTATCGGTAATAAGTTTTTCTATTTTCGTAACACGAAGTAAGAAACGTGAGGTTATAATTGAATAGAATAATTAGAAATCCGAAAGTCCATAATTGAAAAGAGTATGTGCGGCCCTTTATTATAACAAAAGATGCTGACACCTATTGATAATATCCGGATAAGGTATGATTGCATTATAGAATTGGCGGATTCACCTCATAATGATAATTATTGCCATATTATATGTTGTTTTGATGAATAAAGTTAGATTCAAAGAGATAATGAAAAAATATATATGTATTAACAGGATTGTATGCAGAAAAACAAGAATTGTAACATAAATTATTACGATATCACATATTCTTAAAATTAAATATGTAATGTCAATTGTTACAAAATATAAAAATAATGACATATATTAGTAGATGAAACAAGAGGGTTGAATGGAGGTAAATCATGAAAAGACAATTGATTATAGCACTAACTATTTTTCTTTTGACGGCTGGCATATGCTCTGCCGACAACTACTTGGGCGGAATCCCGCCCACTACAGTAATGGAAGGAACAGTCAGCGGAGGAGTATATTTCGACAGCTATTACGGAACTGGCAGTCAGGGTAGTAAAATTCCCATCACCATTGACAAGACATTCACTCTTCCTGATTACACTGACATAGAATGGGCAATGCTGCTTACAACCGTCTACTGCGGACATATGCAGAACAATTACACGGGAACAGCAGATATAACCTTCAACGACGCAGCCCTGGGAACTGAGAGCCTTAACGTACCTTTCATTTATAAAACAGATGGAGGGGACGGATATGTATGGGTAAATGACCACGTGGTCAGGGTGACGAGCGACTACATGATGTGGTATAATGTCACAGACCTTGTACAGGCAGGCGATAACACTGCCAGCGTGCACACCGAACAGATAGACAGCACATTCGATGGGCGGATAAAGCTGATAACACTAATAGTAGCATACAATGACGGAAGCAGCAAAACGATCCATTATTGGGTCAACCAGGGCCATGATGTGGACAGCAAGTACAGCGATACATACCTTGTTCCGCCAGAAGATTATATCGGCAGCACGACCTTTGCCGCAAGCCTTCCATCAGGTGCTACAATACAGGATGCACACCTGACCGCAGTGCATGTAGCAAGTACAGATGGGAGTTACACCTTCAACAGCAATAGTATTGCATCCGGCACACCTCAGGGTTCCTTCAGTGGCTCGAACACATGGGATGTTGCGAGCAGCTTTGATTCCGACGGCATGAATACCCATACCTATAACCGCACAGGGGATTCCTACAAGATAGCCCTTGGAATACTCACAGCAGAATACCTGGAGGCGACAACAGAAAAGCCAGACTTCTTGGTATCGGGTATCACAGTAAATCACAATTATTTCAGTGGAGCCTGGGTGGATCTGAGCAATACTGTGAATGTCTCGGTAGAAAATAACGGCACAGGCAATGCGGGAAGCTTCAATGTTGCACTATATGCGGACGGCGCAGAGGTGGAAACAAAATCGGTCACTGGCCTGGATGCAGGTGTTAGCACAGTTGTGAGCTTTGATTGGATACCTGATGAAATAAAGACCTATACCCTGAAGGCAGAAGTTGATCCTGATGATGCGGTGGCCGAAAGTGATGAGATAAATAATGAACTCACTAAGTCACAGGATGTGGGATACAACGGCTATGTGGGGGACAAACCACTTACAACCTATGCACACGAGACTATTACTGGCAATATCACCTATACCTATGGGGACGGTCAGTACAGCGGTATGCTATATACTGGTGATACCTATACCGTGAACCACAGTATTACTCTTCCCGCGGGCGCAACTGTAAAGTTTGCAAGACTCTACAACTACTGGACATGGAGCGCAACAGGCACTACCGGCAAATATCCGTTAATGAGCTTAGACTTTGACGGCAGCACACTATCTCCCGAAGTCCAGTACGATGACAGGAAAGGATGGGGATCATCCTACGATTACCCTGCGGGCACCTGGGCATATAATGTTACCGACTTGGTAACCGGAAGTGGAGATCATACCTCAGTTGTCACGAACACTGACACTGATTATGACGCATTCTTCTGTATGGACGGCCTTGGCCTGCTGGTGGTATATGAGGATCCAAATGGACAGGTAGTAGAGTACTGGATTAATGAAGGTGCGGATATAATCTCAACCTATAAACCTACAGCGGGAGGTCTGACACCTGAAGAGGCAAAAGTAACATCCCTGTTCCAGGGCTCTGTGGACCTTGGTAATGTGGAAAGTGCACAGCTGTGGACTGTGGTGCAATCAGGTGGAGATCTAAACGACAAGCTGATATTCAATAATATGAACTGGACCGGAGTTTATGATTCCACACCCTATTCAGACCTTGATGTAGATGAGGAGCGGGCTGTGGAAGATCACCTGATGGCAAATGATAACACCGCATGGATAAGCGGCGCACCATATCCACCAGGGGATGTCCTGACCCCCAGCAATGCCTTTTTGGTGATAACCTACAGCGGTACGCCATACCCTGCTCTATCCATCTCAGCAGATCTGGCTACAGTAACTGTTGGAGTACCCACAGATGTGAACTTCACAGTAACAAACAATAGTGAACTGGTCGGGGGTGCAAATATAACTTTGACTGGCTCTGCAACTGGAACTGCCACAACCGACACAAATGGAACTGCAGTCATATCAGTGAATGCAACCGGCAGTGGCACGATCATTGCCACAACCACTAAGGACGGATTTATCAGCGCAACCACAACAATAACCGCAAAAGTGGAACAATCGGGCGTATCTTCATCCGTATCTATGACCACGAATATCATATCGGCGG
>JAKRWB010000761.1 GCA_022353185.1 ANME-2 cluster archaeon
GAATTGCTCAATTACCGCACCTACATCCCCGCCCATCTCATCAAGCGTCCTGCTCTGTGGGGGGCCTATCATCACCGTGCCCTCAACATGACCGCCGCCCACACATATTATAGGTACCCCCCTGTCAATACCTATCATCACCGGGGGCAGCCCGATATAACCGATATCAACCTCGCCTTTTGACAGGGCGTCCACAATCGCAGGACCGCCACCGAACATCTTCCATTCCACGGTAAGTCCCAGTTTTTCCTCAAGCCATCTGGTCCCCATTAATATGAAGGAAGTATGGTAGAACGTGGAGAGATGCCCGATACGCAATATCTTATCTTCTTGCATACTATCCTCTAATATCAATAACGAGATAACTTTTACCCGGTTCACCCTCAACACAGGGGCAGGTCGCTCCTCGCAGATATCCTGGAATAGTACAGGTACTGCTGTGCATATCCTGCATAGTCACCGAAATAACTGCGCGCAAACTGGCCAATAGTATCATTCAACCGGTTGGCGGGACCATCCAGATACTGCCCATAATGTTCCTGCATCACAGATAGGATATGGGTATCTGCGGGAAATGCTTCCAGTTTATCATATGCGAACAGCAGCACGCAGTCCGCAATCTTAGGCCCGATGCCCCGCACCCCCATCAATAGCTTGCGGGCCTCTTCGTATTCAAATTCAATAGGCGCCTCCAGGTCGAGCTCGCCTTTATCCACAAGCCTGGCCACTTCAAGAATGTTCCGGGCCCGAAAACCCAGTTTGGTCTGCCGCAAATGATTTTCTGTAGTATGTGCCAAAGTTTCAGCCGATGGGAATGAGAAATGTCCGCCAAGGTCATCGCCATACTGCCTGCACAGATTGGAAATTGAATCCTTGATATTGGGTATGGACTTACAGCTTGAGGCCATATACGAAACCAGGCACTCCCAGGGTTCCTGACGTATCAGGTGCAGTCCCAGGTATTTTTGAATTAGCCCGTCCATCACAACATCCCTGTTGATGGTGTCATAAATCCGGAGCATATCATCATCAAGCCTGAAATATCGCAGTATACTATCCCTGTTAAGACCTGTCTGCAATTCCAGTCCCCCATCTACCTGACGTGCATGAATAACATATCCTGCGACCACGCCAACCCACCATTCCCCGATACGCTGCCATCTGAACACCTGGCCGCAATCAAGCGTATAATCAAGGTTGAAATTACTGGTACTGATATACATGTTCAAATTGACACCTGATTAAATAGTTGTAACTCTAAGGTTTTTGCTTATTTCTGTTTGGCATATATCGTGCGCCATTTATATATTTTCACATAAACCAAAATATACATATTATCAGGTCAAACACATCTCCTGAATGAATCCCAGCACAGTGCAGTTCATCAAATCCAGGTTCCAGGAACATTACCGCAAGGACCCGGTTTTGTCCCCGCCAAATCTGGAACAACGGGAATGGGGATTCTTAATGTTCGACCCGGCATCAGGCATGCGCAGGCATAAAGGGTTTGGCAGCACTGCTGAGATGCAGGAATATATTGCTTCAATGGTTCCAGCACATGTGTACCATTCCGCTGCTTATTATGACCATCCGGCAGCCGGGACCATGAAGGAAAAAACATGGCTGGGCGCAGATTTGATATTTGATATTGATGCCGACCACCTACCTGTGGAAACTGATTCATTCAAGGAGATGCTTGATTATGCAAAACAAGAAATCATTAAACTCATAGGTTTCTTACTGGATGATTTCGGGTTCAAGGAAGACAGCCTGCACATAGCCTTCTCGGGTGGCCGGGGATACCATGTACACGTACATGACCCCGGGATATTGACACTGGATAGTGCCCAGCGCCGGGAGATTGTGGATTACTTAAGCGGCACCGGTCTGGACATTGACCATCTCTTCCGGAAAAAATACGTTGTAGGTGATGATAAGAAATCAAAGACCCTGGAGTTCCCGTCCCAATCCCAGGGTGGATGGGGAAGACTGGTGAACCGTAAGCTGATACGGCACCTGCAAGTGCTGGCCAGTGATGAAAATGCAGTAAAAAAACTCATGGAATTTAAGAAAATCGGGAAGAAAAAAGCCCTTAAGATTATAGATACCCTTAATAGTCCGGAACATTTGGAACGACTCAGGAATGGTAAATTTGACGCTTTAACTTCAATCCCCACAGAATTCTGGGATGATGCCCTGCACCAGATAGTGGCCGATATTCAGGCATATATTGACGAGCCTGTGACTGCAGACATAAAACGCCTTATCAGGGCAGCCTCATCCCTGCACGGTAAATCAGGCATGAAGGTCGTAACGCTTACAGTGAATGAACTGGACAATTTTGAGCCCCTGGTGGATGCTGTGGTTTTCGGGGGTAATAAGATAAAGATAAATGTTACCAAGCCCACTACAGTTGAGATGATGGATGAACAGTTCAAACTGGAAGAAGGAGACCAGATACTGCCCGAATATGCAGCCATTTATTTAATGTGCCGGGGCGGCGCTGAATATGCAGGGGGCATGAAGTGAAATACGAAGAGCTTACCCGCATACTGGAAGAGGAAAAGAAAAACACCCTGTCCAGGATATTACCTGTGTTTTATTCAGATGTAAATGAGTACATCAAGGAACTGGAAACAGCTGACAAGAATATATATAAAAGACACTCTGAAGAAGCCGTACTTATTCAATATGAGATAAAGAACGCCCTGTCCACCATTGATAAAATATTCAAGATACGTACCCGCAAGATTATCAAGATTGCCTCAGCCAGGGCCTTTTCAAAAACACCTGAAAATATCATCCACGATATTGAACTTATGACCCCCCAGGAACAGGAGGTCTACCACCAGATGCGCAATGCTATCATGAAGTATAAGGATGAAAGTATTGACCCGATACTGGGAAATGATAATGGAAAGGTGCCCGTTATCACTCAACAGGCGCAGGATGCAAGTACAACTCCCACTGCAGATGATAAGGATACACCACAGGCCCGTGAAGAGAATCATCCGACTGCCCCGGATGAAAATGCAGCCCCAACCCAACCTGGTGAGATTGAAGTGGCTGCCCCTGCCATACCAGTTGAAGAAGTTATCTCTTCAGAGATAAAAGTGAATACTGAAGTAGAATCGGAACAGATGGTGGAAAATGAAGTGCCTGAACCATCTACCGCTGACTATTCTCCCCCTTCCCAGGATGAAAAAGCAGACAAAAGCAGTGAACCTGGAAATCAAGAATCCGTGGAATTGGGCAAAAATGATATAAATAAGGAATACATTGTTGTGCGATTACTGAAGGACATCCCAGAATTTATGGGTGCTGATGGAAATACATACAATCCCGGTGCTGACGACGTGGCTGTTTTACCGAAAGTAAATGCAAGAGCCCTCATAAAACGTAAAGTCGCTGTCCAGATAGAAAGTCCCTGACAATTTACATATAATACTAACAAAGGATGAACTGCGTATGAAGATGCCAACTAAGTTTAGGACACATTGCCCCTTTTGCAAGACCCATACTATCCATACCGTGGAGAGGGTCAAGAAAGGAAAAGCGTCGTCCATGACACGAATCACCAGACAGAAACACAGACAGACAGGAATAGGTAATTCAGGAAAATTCTCAAAAGTGCCTGGCGGGGACAAACCCACCAAGAAAGTGGCATTGAGATATCGATGTAATATATGCAAGAAAGCTTACCAAAAGAAGTGTTTCAGATCAGGAAAATTCGAACTTAAGGATTAAGGAGTGAAAAATTAATGCTGCAAGAACCTAAAAGCAGATTTCTCAAGGTCAAGTGTAATGACTGTGAGAACGAACAGGTGATTTTTGGTAGTGCCAGTAGCAAGGTAGTATGTCAGGTATGCGGGCGCACACTGGCAGAATCCACTGGCGGAAAATCAATTGTCAAAACGCAAATTATAGAAGTGCTTCAATAATTATCGGTGTAAAATATGGAACGTAAAGGCTGGCCAGAACATGATGAATTAGTCGTCTGCAGTGTGATGGAGGTAAAGGACTTTGGTGCATTTACTCATCTGGACGAATACGGGAAAAAAGAAGGCCTTATCCATATTTCTGAAGTGGCTTCCGGCTGGGTAAAATATATCAGGGACCATGTGAGAGAAGGGCAGAAGATTGTCTGCAAGGTCGTGAATGTAGACCCGGACAGGCAGCACATTGACCTGTCCTTAAAAGATGTTAACGAACACCAGCGCCGGGAAAAGATACAGGACTGGAAGAACGAGCAGAAGGCTGAAAAGTGGATGCAGTATGTGGCCGAGATCAATAATATCAGCCCCGAAGACCTGGAAAAACTTGTCGACTTGCTCTATGATGCATATGATAGCGTGTGGGATGCCTTTGATGAGGCAATGCGAGACGGACCAGAACCACTCATTGAAGTAGGAGTGGACGAAAAGTATGCCCAAAGCATCAGTAAGATTGGTGTAGAGAATATCAAGATACCCCATGTGGAAATATCCGGGTATGTTGATTTGACATGCCCACTTCCTGACGGAGTTGACGTCATCAATAAATCCTTAACTGCTGCCGCCAAAATTAAAACTGCTGAGGATGTATCAGTGGATGTCAGTTACGTTGGGGCACCAAGATACAGAATACATGTTATTGCTCCAGACTATAAAAAAGCTGAGAGCGTATTGAAATCGTCGGCCGATGCTGCTATTACCATTGTAAAGAAATCTAAAGGTACTGGCCTGTTCAACAGGCACAACGAAGCAAAAGCTTAGGTGTGGCATGGGACAGCATATCAACAAATGTGCACAATGCAGTAATTATACTCTAAAAGACAGCTGCCCTCTTTGCGGTGGCTCAGCGATCAATCCCAGACCTGCACGTTTCTCACTTGAGGACAGGTACGGGAAATACAGGCGCCTATTAAAGGCCCAACAGTAAGAGAATTTGATGTGCATGAAAGAAACTATTGTTAATATACTTAAAAAAGTTGAACTTGAAGACCCCATCATGATAGAAGGACTACCAGGCGTGGGCCATGTGGGGAAACTGGTTGCTGAACATATGGTGGAAGAGTTGGATGTTGAAAAGATAGTTGAGATATATTCACCACATTTTCCACCTCAGGTGCTTGTTAAAGATGATTTTACCGTCCATCTGGTAAAGAACGAGATATATGCATGCAAGTCTGAGGACAAACAAGATATGCTCATCGTAGTGGGTGACCACCAGAGTGCTACCAATGAAGGGCATTATGAGATCAGTAGTATAATCCTGGACATTGCAGAAGAATACGGTGTAAAACGCATATATACTCTTGGCGGTTATGTTACAGGGCAGCTTGATGAAAAACGTACAGTGCTGGGTGCTGTGAATAACATTGACCTGGTCGAGGAAATGAAAGGACATGGTGTGGAGTTCAAGCTGAACGAACCCGCCGGGGGTATTGTAGGCGTATCCGGCCTGCTGCTGGGTATAGGTGAACTCAGGAGTATGGATGCGGTATGTCTTATGGGTACCACTTCAGGTTATCTTGTTGATCCAAAGAGCGCTCAGGCAGTCCTGGAAGTCATAAGTAGCGTGCTTGACCTTAAAATAGATGCCCAGGCCCTTGAAGAGCGAGCAAAGGACATGGAGCGTATCATCGCCAAGATTGTAGAAATGGAACAGATGCAGGGCCAGACTAATATGGGTACAGATGATGACCTGAGATATATAGGTTAATCGAAAAAGTTTAAAAAAAGTGGGAATAGGTGCGCTTTTAAGCACACCCCCGAATCGTTTTTTTACCCGGCCATGGTAAGGTATTCGGCCATATATTCAGCCATATGGTTGAATATATCGTTCTTATCAAGGTTTGTAAGGCAGGAGATCTTATCTGCCAGGTCGATGGTATTGATGTTATGGGTTCCGTTTAACTCCAGCACCACAAACATTGCCATGGTGATTTTTTGGTCTGGTTTCATTAAATGCCTGAAGGAATTACGCAGTTTGTTAACAACGTAATCCTTGCCCTCAACTGACCTGATCACTTCGTACTTCTTCACCATTTCGAATATTTTTTCTGAATGATCCATATCCAATACACCTCGTTTTATTTTTTCAAATTATTTTTTAGAATTGCCTGGATTAGTACCGGTTGATTCGTCGTTACCAGTGTTTGAAGACCCGTCCACTGGTTTCTGGCTCATATCGGTCTGGTTGAAATGTGCCTCCAGTTTCGTGGCGTTGTTCAGGGCAATCTTTAATGCTGTACTCTCGTTGGCATTTTTCGTCTGCAACTGAATCAAATTATTGATCTGCACCTGATGACCTGACATCATCTTTTGGGCATTCTCAACGTCTGGGTTGCCTTCACTTAAGCTACTGACTGTTGCACCCATGTTTAGTATCTTTTTATTATAATACCCTAAGGCAATAGCTGCACCCGCATCATTCCCTTTTTTCATCTCGGCACTGGCTTCAGCTAACCTACGATCGGCCGCTAAACTTTGTTTTTCCAGACGATCTGAAGGGTTAAAAGTAAAGGTCTCACCCATATTCTCGAAGGCTATCTTGAGCCCATACAAGGCATGGGTTGGTCTTATAGAATCTAGAATAGAGCTGCTCTGATTGTGCTCAAAACTATAATTGTACGGAGTCTCACTGGACTCAACGCTTGCAACGGTATTATCATCATCAGCTGCAGACACACTGCCTACACACATTACAAGGCTAAGACACATCAACAATGCAATTTTTATATTTAGTTTCATTTTTTTGTCACCTCTGTATTAACACAACTATCATCACTTTTGTGCTAGATAAATGATTGACCCGTTTTTATATAAGCATTGCTACTGTCTTAAAAGTATTGAATTGTTCGATTCGGTACTAAATGTTCCTAATCCGTTTAAAATCGTCCAAAACATTAAAATAAGCCCAAATACATAATATATATGTGCCAATATAAATATATCTTGAATAATACTAATAATATCAGTAAGTGTAATACTCGCTGCTGTGGTTTTTAAGTTTCCTGCCATCCTTAAGTCCCAGCTGTAACAACTTTTCATTTAACGGAAGCATCTCTTCCTTGATGCGGGCACGAAGAGCGATCTGAAGGGATACAGGTTTAACTATACGTGTTAGACCTATGATAGTGCCCAGGGCTGTCACGTTAGCGGCAAGTGCTGCACCCGCCTGTGCTGCCAAACTGGTGAATGGCACACTGTAATGCCTGATAGGAGGCGGGTGCTTGACCATGGTTGAATCCACCAGCAATATTCCATCCTCCTTCAAATGGGATACATAACAATTACAGGATTCCTGGTTCATTGTCAACAATACATCCAGCTTGTCAGGCATGGGATTATCGATGGGTTTGTCACTTATCACCAGGCTTGACCTGCTGGCACCGCCCCTTGCCTCGGGCCCATAACTGCTGGTCATGGTAATATACTTACCATCAATGACAGCAGCATGTGCAAGCAGCACGCCGCCAAGTATGAGGCCCTGGCCGCCCGAACCGGAAAGGCAGATATGGTACCGCTTCAATGGACTTCACCTCCCGCTTTTTTAACAATATCCCTGTATCGGTCTATGTATTCCTTTTCTTCCTTGTTAACCAGCACACCCACAGGGAACTGCTCATCCACTTCATCAGGTGGAATTTTATCAAATACAGGGCTGGATACTGAATTATCTTTAAACCATTGCATCATATCCATTGGGCTCCCCAATTTGTTGCGCCTGCCGTATTGTACGGGGCACTGTGACATGGCCTCCACAACACTAAAACCCTTATGATTGAGGGCCCTCAGCATCATAGCATCCAGCATCTTTGCATGGAATGTGGTGCCTCTTGCTACGAATGTGGCACCGCAAGCTTCTACCAGTTTACATATATCAAATGGTTTTTCGATACTGCCATACTGTGCTGTGCTGGCTTTGCGCTCCATTGGGGTGGTGGGAGAATATTGTCCCCCGGTCATGCCATAGATATTGTTGTTTATGATAATGGAAGTGATGTCAATGTTACGTCGGCAGGCATGTATCAGGTGGTTGCCGCCAATGGCTGTGGCATCCCCGTCGCCCATGACGGTTATTACTGTCAGTTCTGGATTTGCCAGTTTGATACCAGTAGCAAATGTCAGTGCCCGGCCGTGGGTTGTATGCAGGGTATTGAAGTCCAGATAGGTGCTTATCCTGCCAGAGCAGCCTATCCCGCTGACCAATACTATTTCGTCCTTGGTAAGCTCAGTGTTCTCGATAGCCCTGACAAGTGCGCCCATAACAATACCTATCCCGCAGCCCGGGCACCACATATGTGGAAATTTCGTATCCGGACGCAGGTATTTGTATATAGCCTCAGTTGTACGCATCATAATGATACTTCCTGTATTTTCGAAAAAATCTGGTCAGGGGTTACCAGTTCACCGTCAACCCTGGTCACCCGTAC
>JAKRWB010000112.1 GCA_022353185.1 ANME-2 cluster archaeon
AAGTAATTATTAGCAATCTTCGAACTTCAGGGATGGAATTATGTATGCATCAAAAAATAAAACTTAGAAAAAATCTGAACGCTGATTCATTATTCAGCCTTGTTCTTTCTGATTTTGAGAAAATAAAAGACCATCGGTCAAATAACACTAAAATATCGCTAGCCGATGCACTTATGTCGGGCTTTGCCATGTTTTCGCTCAAAGATCCTTCTTTGCTCGCTTTTGAAGAGAGACTATCTGAAGATACGAACTTAAAGCCGATCTACAAGATAAATAACGTACCTTGCGACACTCAGATGCGCACAATCTTAGATGAGGTTGACCCTGTTGACATAGAGCCTTCATTCAATCATATTTTCCGCAATCTCCAGCGTGGGAAGGTTTTGGAACCAATGGTCTTTATGAACGGCTGTTATCTGATTTCTATCGATGGAACCGGTTATTTTTCTTCGAATAAGATTCATTGTGACTCTTGTTGTATAAAAACAAACTCGAAAACAGGGGAAATCACCTATCAGCATCAAATGTTGGGTGCAGTAATTGTTCACCCTGATGTCAGGGAAGTAATACCGTTAGCACCAGAGCCGATCATCAAACAGGATGGAGAGACGAAGAATGACAGCGAACGCAATGCAAGCAAGCGTTTATTAGAGAAATTAAGGAAAACACATCCGCATTTACGCCTTATTGTAACAGAGGACGGATTAAGTTCAAATGCCCCGCACATTCTTGAATTGAAAAAACATCAAATGCACTATATTTTAGGAGCAAAGGAAGGCGACCATGCCTTTTTGTTCGATTACGTTGAATCTGCTGTAAAAAACGGTTTAACGACAGAAATTGAAAATGAAAATGATGATATTGTTCATAAGTTCCGTTTTATCAATCAGGTTCCTTTGAACGCGTCTAATCAAGATGTATTGGTGAATTTTGTAGAATACTGGCAAATTACGCCCAAAAAAACGATGCATTTCAGTTGGGTCACGGATCTGCACGTGACAAAAGGAAATGTTTTCAAGATCATGCGCGGTGGCAGAGCACGCTGGAAAATCGAGAATGAAACTTTCAATACGCTCAAAAATCAGGGATATCAGTTTGAACATAATTTTGGACATGGGAAGAATAACTTATCAGTTGTTTTTGCCATGTTGATGATGCTAGCGTTTTTGGTGGATCAAACGCAGCAACTTGCCTGCCAGCTATTTCAGGCAGTTTGGGGGAAGTTGGGGAGTAAAAGAAGCTTATGGGAGAAAATGAGGTCTTTATTTTATGGATATAAGTTTGATTCGATGGAAGATATCTTTAAAGCACTGCTTTATGGATTCAAAATGGAATACTTGGTTATTCTTGAAGATCCGCCGCCGTCTTGATGAATAATCTGGCAATGTGCCTTTGAAAAAACGTGATCTAACGATGAATTTGATTTTGACCCCCGTCTACTGGTGGGTATAGCCTCTTCGGTGATTTTCATTGCACATTTCAAAATATATTTTTTAAGTTATTTGTATTTTGAGCATTTTATTCTTTCTACATGCCTAATTCAAGACTAAAAATTCAATAAGTAAGATTTAAAAAATGTGGTGGGAGATAAAACGGGAATTCTTGACAGTCTGCAAAGAAATGGGTATACTTGGTGCCGGAAAAGTATCTCTTGACGGAACCAAAGTCAAAGCAAATGCTTCTGTAAGGCAAAGCAAAGATGCGAAAGCTCTTGACAAAGAAATCGCTAAAATCCAAAAAGAAATTGATAAAATTCTTGACGAAAGCATCGAAATTGACAAAGAAGAAGATGAAAAATACGGTGACTCAACCCCATATGAAATGCCAAAAGAATTAGTGAATAAAACGAAACGATTGGAAAAAATCCAGGCTGCAAAAAAGAAACTCGACGAAGAAAAACTCACGAAAATAAACGTTACCGATAACGATGCTAAAATTATGAAACATAAAGGTGGCAATAAAAAGCCATCCTATAACGGTCAAGTTGCTGTTGATGATAAGGAACAGGTGATTGTTGCCGCTGATCTTGTTGATGATGAAAATGATGTGCATCAAGTCGATCCAATGATACAACTCATCTGGGCAACATTGGGTTACAAGCCTACAATATTATTGGCTGATGCTGGATATTTCTCATATGATAATCTTGAGTTGCTGAAAAGAAATGGGATTGATGCATACATTCCTGACAATTTTTTTAAGGTGGATGAACGTGGAAAAAGCAAATGGTTCAGGAAGTCGATATTTAAATTCGATGACGAAAAGGATTGTTACTATTGCCCTGCGGGCATCATGGTGCCGTTTACAAGGATTCAAAAACGAAAGGATGAACCTGACCTGAAGCAATACGTCTGCAATTTTTGTTCTGATTGTGTATTGAAAAAAGCATGCACTAAAGCAGAAAATAGAATTATTTCAAGAGACCCTCGAGAACATTTAATGGTTGAGATGAGGGGGAAACTGAGGACGGTTGAAGGGAAGGAACTGTATCAGGGGCGAATGTATACGGCAGAACCTGTTTTTGGGCAGATGAAAC
>JAKRWB010000113.1 GCA_022353185.1 ANME-2 cluster archaeon
TACACTTGCCATGCCATACACGGTTGAGGTCGATGTAAATACAATCTCACTGGCATCCGCAGTTCTCATTGCTTCAATCAGGTTATAGGTGGTCAGCACGTTCTGTTCCAGATGCACTTTTGTATCCTCTGCCCCCAGTCTCACATCAGGGTTGGCTGCAAGGTGGAACACCATATCAATGCCGTCCAGTGCCATGGATATGGCATCCGGGTCCATCAGGTCGCCTTCAATGAATGTAAAATCTACACAGTCCATGTGATGCTCAAGGTACGCCATCGTGCCTGAGGACAGGTTATCGAATACAGTGACCCTGTTGTGTTGCACCAACCTGTCAACCACATGGCTGCCTATGAATCCTGCGCCGCCTGTAACCAAAATGTGCCTATCTTTTAGTATCATGATATCCTTCTTTGTTACGTACGAATAATCTATAACTTTATTGCATTGTTAATGAAATGCTTTAATTTAGCATCAATTCAATTGGATAAAATGTAATAACTGCATACAAATTGTGGATATTAGGTATTAAGAATTAAGTATTTGCAAATTTCAGGTGATCAGCATTCCCACAATTGAAGTGAACGGCACAACACTATATTTTGAAAGCAGGGGTGAAGGGGCGCCTATGTATGTACTGCACGGGGGGCCGGGTCTTGACCACAGGTATTTCGGGCACTCATTGGCCGGGCTTGAGAATATCTGTGAACTGTATTATATTGACCTGAGGGGACATGGGAAATCCTCAAAGGCCGAAAAAAAGACTTACACTTTAGAGACCTTTGCCGATGATATCGAAGCTATGCGCAGGGAACTGGGGCATGAAAAAATTGACATCATGGGTCATTCCATGGGAGGTTTTATAGGGCTGCTTTATTCATTGAACTACCCTGCACATCTCGATAGATTAATTCTTGTGGGCACACCTGCTAAACATTCAAAAATAAAAGGACATTATCCTCTAAAAGCCACCCTGATATCTATAAACCTGAAATATTATATACAATACAAGAAAGAAAAAACCATAGACAGAGAATCCTTTGCCAGAGAGATCCTGCTTAAAAGCTGGCCATTATATGTGCCTGAAAAATTGCTGCCTGAATATTCGGATTATATTAAATCCCTGCGGGGTCTGGATATTTTCTTTGATATGCAGCAGGAATTAGAGTGGTTCGATGTAAGCGAAGAGATATTCAACATCATCCATCCTACATTGATAATATTTGGAGAGAACGACCCGTTCAAGGAGGGCGGCAAGCTCTTAAAGGGTATCAAAAATTCAAGATTCTCGGTGATACCGGAAACTAAACACATGCCATTCCTGGAAGATGAAACCTATTTCAATATTGTTGTCAGGGAATTCCTGACCGGGAAGATATTGTAATTTTCTTGAATGTTTATTTTTTTTCAATTTTGTCTAGCCAAGAAATTATGTCAGGGTCGTCATACCAGCCCTGCGCCAGCGCCTGAACCGCAGCATACCGGACATAATCATCTTCATCATTTACTGCCCGGTCTTTGAGCCACGGTAATGTCTCGGGGTCGTCATGCCAGCCCTGTGCCAGCGCCTGAACCGCAGCACTCCGGACATCATTATGTTCATCATTTACTGCCCGGTCTTTGAGCCACGGTAATGTCTCGGGGTCATCATGCCAGCCCTCCGCCAGTGCCTCAACCGCAGCACCCCGGACAAAATTATCTTTATCATTTACTGCCCGGTCTTTGAGCAACGGTAATGTCTCAGGGTCATCATGCCAGCCCTCCGCCATTGCCTAAACCGCATCACGCCGGACATAATTATCTTTATCATTTACTGCCCGGTCTTTGAGCAACGGTAATGTCTCAGGGTCGTCATGCCAGCCCTGCGACAGTGCCTGAACCGCAGCACGCCGGACAGTATCATCTTTATCATTTACTGCCCGGTCTTTGAGCCACGGTAATGTATCAAGGTCGTCATGCCAGCCCTGTGCCAGCGCCAGTACAGCAAAATATCTTGAATTATTGTTTCCATTTAACTTCTTCTTAACGCTTTTATATAATTCATCAGAATTGTAACCCACTTCCGAGATAAAACGAACCCATGTATCAGTAAGTTCCCGATTAATACCACCCCATGAATCGCGATATATGTCTGTTCTGGAAAAATAATCTGCAATGAGATTCCGGTGCGGCCAGTTAGTACCTACCATCTTAGCAGCCGGGACAATTTCTTCTGCCAGAAATGTATCGATATCTTTTGTCCAACGTATCATTTCAAATAATTTTAGTGTTCTCAATAGCAGTTCCTTGGCCGTTTCATCAATAGCTT
>JAKRWB010000114.1 GCA_022353185.1 ANME-2 cluster archaeon
TGGAATGTTTATAAATTATTATTACTATATGATTCTAATTCAACTTTTAAATCGGAAATCCATTAATATTATCGTCCAATGATAAACCACAAGTTACCATTCAAGAGCTATACAGGTCCGGTTGCAATCTTATATTCCGCAGGTATCAACAAAAATTCAATACTTTAATCTGATAGCGTTTATGTCAATTATATGCTTATTAAATATTAGCTAAAATGGCAAAAATACCGCAAATTTGTCCAAAAATAATAAAAACACATAAAATATAAATATAATTCAATTTTAAAAAGCGCTATCAATAAAAATGATGAGTATATTCATTTAACCTACGGAAAGTGAGATAATAATTTGTTGGACAGCCTCGATAATTCTGAATAAACTATCTTCATCTCTCCAATTAGCCAAAATTTCAATTTAAATACCAATATAATTAAGAATACAATATAAAATATTGTTATATAGTAAGTTAAATTAAATAAAAGTTCCATCTCACCAATTTTCATATTTATTGCAAAAACCTCTTCAAATCCAAATGTTTCTGATAGACGAATCACAGCATCAAATGTAATAGGTAAAGTCACGATTATTATGACAAATGTCATTCCAGTTATAAATCTTGATATATAATTATTAAATTTTAACTCAATCTCGTTTGCTAAAATAGAAATTGACTGATTACTATTTGAAAAGATAAATGAAAACATCTCGAAATTATCAACAATGTTTTTTAATAATGTTATGAAATTCAAACCATAATGCATTTCTCCTTTTGCAGATGTTATCAATTTAATGGCTTCAGTAAAATCATTATGATCTTTCACATCAATATTTATACCCTTATGATAAGTTATGATTTTCTTTTCATATTGAGTTAATATTTTATCAACTGCTTCTTTTTTACTATCACATAAAACTGGTATTAATTTTGCATCATCATATAATCCATGGTGTGTATGAGAATGATAAACATCTCGAATTATTATATAAATCCTTTTGGCAACACCAGGTTGAATCTGGTCTTGAATAGGTGCAGTAGATGAATCTAATTGAATTTCAATAATTCCATCATCGTAAATTGAACAGCGAGCATGAACTTTAATTTTATCTTCACTGTCATAAACGAAAATGTGTTCAATTTTATAACTTTTTAAGCAAATAATAACTTTATATTTTTTATGCTCTTTATCTTCAACATCTTCTGTTTTATAATAATTGTATTCATTAGTTTTTAATATATATTCAATTGTTTCTTTATCGCTTTCGGATATACTAACTAACTCATCTGGAAGCATAGTTTCCATAAGATACTCAAAATGTACTCTTTGAGTTAGTATTGGTATCCAAGCCCAAAATCCCATTTTCACCACATTATACACTATTATATGATGTATAAATCAATCTGATTTGAATACATTCAACAAAAAAATGACCATCTGGTAAGTTTAAAAGATTTTTTAAAGTACCCACCAGTTTTAACATTCGAGAAGACGGTTATCTATTTAAATGTTTAATTCCTGAATCAGTTAATTTGGCAGTTTCTTTCATATTGTCCCAATCATAACCAAATTGAACGAAACCAATCCCTGCGTACCTATTTAATACCATTTCTTCATTAACATCTGATACATCAGACCCTTTTTTGAACTTTTCAAGTATATGCCTCTCCCGCATTGATATTAATCTCATTAGTCGAACTCCTTTCTATTTTAACTATAATCTAACAGCGATATATTTATCGCTTCGCCCGATATTTTAGATTAATGATTATTTTAATGATATATTCGTTTTTACCTCTAAGTGGTATTATGCCACTTCATTACCGACTTCAAATTTATGATACTATCATATATTAACCTATCTATTTCATAAAAAGTATCGTAAATAAGGCCATATGACCTCTACTATGCTTCCCTTCCTGATTTTCAATTAACATTTCCTTCCTCCTCACTATTATACAGTTCCTCAATCAAATCTATATATTCCACTACAAGTGATTTACTCATTTGTGTTGCGAATGCAGTGTCTTCCATCGACAATCCTTTCTTAAGACAGAAGCGTACACGTTCACAATCCCCAATATATCTATCAGCGGCCTTTGGACTATGATCAGTTTGCCATGCAATATCTGGTAAAGCTTTTCTATCCATGATAGATTTTTTGCAGATGATTTTCTTATGTGATATGCTTCTGCCCAGGTCATGAACAGTTCCTCTGCGTGGGAGCACTGTGTTATTCTCACATTCATATTCTGTGATGTTATTGTGAATAGTTGTAAGAGAACGAAAATGAATAAGCGATAAGTCCGAATAAGCTAACGTTCCACCTTGATTATCTGCTTCACGTAGCATCCGTGCATCACTACTCTTTCGGATTTCCATTAGTGGAATGCCGTTGACCCTTTTTTGAATATCATCATAAGTGACTACTGATAGAACAACAGGACGCAATCGTAGATTCTTCATACTTTTGCCATACCCGGTTTTTTCATCTTTTGCCACTGCAAACCAGAGCATCTGGCCCATTTTGA
>JAKRWB010000115.1 GCA_022353185.1 ANME-2 cluster archaeon
TACCAAAAGAAATTTTTGATATTCCTGAGTTTAGAACAATTAACATACATCCTTCTTATCTCCCTGTATATAGAGGACAGCATGTTGTAAATTGGGCGATAATTAATGGAGAAAATGAAACGGGTGTGACAATTCACTACATAGATGAAGGAATAGACACAGGTGACATAATAATACAAAAGAAAGTTCCAATTTCATATGAAGATACTGCAAAGACTCTCCATGATAAAATATACTCTGAAGCTTGCGAATTAGTTATAGATGTGATACATAGTATTGCTTCTGGAAAGCAGATAATTAGCAAAAAACAGGATGATAAAAAAGCAACTTATTTTCATCCCAGAGTTCCTGAAGACGGAAGGATAGACTGGAATAAAAGTGGGCTGGAGATATACAATCTTATAAGAGGTCTAGCCAAACCTTGGCCTGGTGCTTATGGTTATATCAAAGGAAAGAAAATAATTATTTGGAGTGCTATATTTGAAGTCTCAGTATCATATAAGAATTCATATGGTGAGATATGTGATATATCAAATTCAAGCTTTACGATAATTACAAATGATGGAAAATTAATTGTGGATGATTATATGGTTCTTGACGAAAATGAAAATGAACTAAACTTCAATATTGAAGTTGGAGATAGAATTGAATGAATGGGGGCATAAATATCAATAAAAAAATTTTAGCTATGGGAGCACATCCTGATGATATGGAACTTGAAGCTGGTGGCACGCTAGCTAAATTTGCCAGAAAAGGATATGATATAACTCTACTAATTCTAACGTCAAAAGGTTATACTGGAATTTCTGGGGAACATTATGAAGGTAGCATATTGAAAAATGAAGCTGAAAAAGCGTCTAAAGTTCTTGGAATAAAACATATTATTTTTTTCGATTATGAAGCGAATTTTGTGCCGCACAATGGCGAAATCATAGGAAAGGTAGATAATATAGTAAATACTTTGTGTCCAGATGTTTTTATATCACATCATCCATTTGATTCTCATCAAGATCATAAGGCAGCCGCTGACATTATGTTTGCAGTTTCACGACAGGGAAGGGTAAAAAATGTTCTAAGTGGTTCTACACTACCCTATCGCCCTAATGTTTTTGCATTTAGACCACAGTTCTATGTTGATATAACAGAAACAATTGATGTTAAATTTGAAGCTATAAGGACATATAAAAGCCAGTATGAAAAGTTTGGAAATGAAAAACTTATTGAACGTGTTGATGCAATGGGAAAAACATATGGTTGGGCAATGGGATATGATTATGCAGAATGTTTTGAAGTTATAAGGATTAGCGATGATTTATGGATTTAAGAGAATATATACTTATAACACCCTGTAAAAATGAAGAAGACAGCCTTCCTAAACATATAGAATCTGTAATCAATCAAACAATAAAACCGGTACTATGGGTTATCGTTGATGATGGAAGTACAGATAAAACACCCCGGATATTAAAAGAGGTTACAGGAGTTTATCCATGGATTAAAACCCTCGGATTGAGTGAAATACCAAGAGATTTAGGAATACATGTGGCTCAGGTGTATAGAACTGGTTTTCAATATACAATAGATTTTTGCAAAAATAATAACATAATATTTAATTATATTGGTGTTGTTGATGCCGATATTATTCTTGATTTAAACTATTTTGAATCTCTAATAGCAGAATTTGAAAAAAACAGTCAAATTGGTATTTGCAGTGGACACATAGGTAATATGGTCAATGGCAAGGTGATATGGAGTTCCTTTAAAGAGGACATGCCATCCGGCGGTGCGCGGTTATGGCGAAAAAAATGCTTTGAGGATACCGATGGATATATCTTGACCTGCAGTCCAGACAGTGTTTCAAATGTGAAAGCAAAACTCAAAGGCTGGAGTACAAAACAATTCAATCATATTAAAGCAGTTTCTACACGTCCATATGCAAGTGCGGAAGGTCAATGGATAGGTTATAAAAAACTTGGACTCAATAATTATTTTATAGGCTATACACCAATACACATTCTTTTAAAAGGGACAAAACTCATGTATAGCACTAATGGTTACTATAAACCAGGTGCTGGTTTAGCATATATCATAGGGTATTTTTCAGGATATGTTAAAAAAGCACCCAGATTAGATGATAAAGAAGTAATAAAGTATTATAAAACTCGCGGGAAAAATATTCTATGCTCAACGTTAAAGTTACACAGAAAAACAAAATAATTCTATTTTTGCTTCTTATTCTATTAAATGCAATTATAAGAATACCTTCCATACACCACGAAAAAGGAAATGATTCTTTTCTAATACATATTCTTTCCAATTCAATTACGACTTTTGGAGAGGCCAATTGGTTGACAAATTTTCCTTCAATTTTTGGTTTATATCCAGCATCTTATGCAAGTGGTCTCCCATTTATCTTATCAGGTATTTCTCAAATCACAAACATTGAAATGGAAATAACAATATTATTATTTTCGGTAGTATTGGGTTTATTAAGCTTATATACTTCTTATTTACTTGGCGGAATAATTTACAATAACTTTATATTTAAATTTATTTTTTCATTATTTTTTTCATTATCACAGGGTGTTTTAATTTTTACAACATGGGAAATCAGTTCCAGGGGACTATTCATTGTTTTATTCCCATTACATATATATTTATTAATCAAATGTTTAAATAAATTCGACATTAGAATAATTATATTAATATTAATAAATACTGCTTTATTATTCACGACCCATAATTTTGCATATTTTGCAGTATATTTATTTGGTTTTATGATTTTTTATTCACTTTTTAAAAATAAAGTTAAATTGTCTCATAAAATATCAATAATTCTATATACGATTCTGTTTTTGATTTTTTCTTTACTTCCTTTTTTAAAAAGGACATTAATCGTCAGTGGTTCTAAATATTCTTGGATGATCACTACAGCAGTGATTGAAACAAGGTTTGTTGGGCCTTTGATTATATTATTAATAGGGGGAATAAGTTATCTTGTATTAAAATATCCTAAAAAAATTGAAGAATCTTTTATTCTGTTTTGTTCTATTGCATTAATACCAATTATATATTCACAAATTTATGGTCATTATGTGTGGTTAATCTTTTCAATATTTTTTATTAGTATCAGTTTTAGAAATATAATTGTTACTAAACAAAAATATAATAAGATATTTGCCATTTTATTAATAATATTTTTTGTAGCATTTTCAAGTTTTTATAACCATTGGAGAACAGGTCAAAATAGCAGAGATTGGTATATGGATGATGAAACGTTTTCATCCGGCATCTGGGCTAAAGAATACATTAATGATACGGTATCAGGTATTGGAAATTCCGACGTAACAGTAAGGCGTTTCTTGGCGATATCAGATGGACATCCGAATATATTATCTGAAGACGTAGTGGCAAATACATATGGTCTCATTAATGTATCCCAAATGTCACTGATTCAAAATTCTCCTTTATCTATGAATTTCTATTTTGATGGGCCTTACGTTTTGGAACCAGGACAATCAATTGACGGTAAAATTAATTGGATAATACAACAACAAGAAATTGATGGTAGAACGTCACATGAAATTTTGCGAAATTATAATGTAGATTATTTTATAATGGATACAAATAATCCTACACCCATTTTCAACTCGTTGAAAAATAAAATGTTAATATATGATAATAAAAGAATACAAATATTTATAATAAATTAAACACCGATTTTC
>JAKRWB010000116.1 GCA_022353185.1 ANME-2 cluster archaeon
ACTTGCAGCAGAAGAACATATCCTGGGTCTCGAAAATGGTAAAAAAAGGTACCTCGATGAAGTAACTGCGTTATCAAGAGCATTTTCCATATCCATTCCACACGAGCAGGCACTGGATGTAAAAGACGAAATCTCGTTCTATCAGGCAATAAAAGCCAGACTTGTCAAATTTGACGGCACTGGAACAAGTAAAACAGACGAGGAGATTGAAACTGCAATCAGGCAAGTTATCGATAAAGCCCTTGTTACTGAACAAGTGATAGATGTGTTTGATGCTGCAGGAATTAAAAAACCTGACATTTCCATATTGTCAGAAGATTTTCTTTTAGAAGTCCAGAATATGGAACATAAAAATATTGCTCTGGAAGTTCTAAAAAAGTTGCTCAATGATGAAATAAAAGCCCGGCTAAAGAAGAACCTCATTCAAAGCAGATCATTAATGGAAATGCTGGAAGATTCCATTAAAAGATATCATAACAAAGTCATAACTGCGGCTGAAGTTATTGAAGAATTAATTGAACTCAGTAAAGCAATAAAGTGGATGGACAAAGAGCCTCAAGATATGGGATTGTCTGAATTTGAATATGCATTTTACACAGCAATTGCAGATAATGACAGTGCAAAAGAATTGATGCAAAAAGATAAACTACGGGAATTAGCTGTGGTATTATTTGAGAAAGTCAAACAAAACGCATCAATCGACTGGACAATAAAAGAAAGTGTCAGGGCTAAATTAAAAGTAATTGTAAAACGGACATTGAGACAATATGGTTATCCGCCAGATATGCAAGCCCTCGCTACAGAAACAGTGCTTAAGCAGGCGGAATTGATTGCAGATGAAATTACAAAAGCCGCCGGTGGGAATTGAACCCACGACCTATTGATTACGAATCAATGGCATTCTCCGTTTTGTCTCGTTAAATGATAATAAACAATACATATATAACTCAAAAAACGTTATGTACTAAAATTTAGTTCACTTTATTACACCCTAAATTGTATAAATAAGTTATATAAAAAAAATGGTGGATTGTTAACTAAAATATGATATATAATTGAACTCAAGTTGACTTTACTTAACCCAATGTTACAGGGATACATATATGGAACTCGTAGATGGCGGACCCACAAAACCCGAAATAGCGGCCATATCACTTTCCAAATTACACCTCATGAAAAATGATGTTTTCGCTGATATCGGCTGTGGTACCGGGAGCATATCCATCCTGGCAGCCGGACTGGCATCAGAGGTCTATGCCATAGACTCCAGGGAAGAAGCCATAACTGCAACCCGGCAGAATATCGAAACAGCAGATGCCCATAATATTACTATAATACACGGGGAAGCACCCGCAGCACTGGAAAACCTGCCCGCCCTGGATTGTGCATTCATAGGCGGCACCCGGAATATCACCGGCATGCTGGAACAACTGGCAAAAAAGGTACAGGGAAGGATTGTAGTAAATGCTGTCCGTATCCAGACCGCCTCTACCATCATCAGGACCATGCAGGACATGGGAATCTTTGAGGAAGCAGTGCATGTGCAGGTCTCCAAAAGTTATCCACTGGCGGATGATATTGCATTCAAACCCATAAACCCGGTCTACATCATTGTAGGCGATACCAAAAAGGGGGCACCCTGAATGCTGGTAGGTGTCGGCCTCGGACCCGGGGACCCGGAACTCCTGACCCTGAAGGCCATAGAGATATTAAAGCGCAGCGATATAGTCTTTGTACCCGGCCGTCTGGCCGCCCAACTGGTCGAACCCTATGCAGAGCCGCACCTGCTGGAATTTCCCATGACAAAGGACAAATCGGTACTGCAGTCATGTTGGGAAGAGAATGCCGATATGGTGGCACAGCATGCAAGGAATGGACTGGTCGCATTCGGTCTTATCGGTGACCCTAACTTTTTCAGCACCTTCACCCACCTGCGCAGGCTCATCCGCCAGCGCCACCCGGATATAATCATAGAGACTGTCCCTGGTATCAGTTCAATTACAGCATTTGCAGCCAGATCCGATATACAGATTGAATCATCCTTCCAGGTAAGCGACGGTTCACCTGTCACTGACAGGATAATCCTGAAAGCCAGGCGCCCCGGCCAGATTGTAAATGAACTGGTTGATGAAGGGTTTGAAGAATTCACCCTCGCCCAGAAGTTGTACACCGAAGATGAAGACATCATTAAGGGCAAGGAAAATATGCCTGAAAAGGCAGATTATTTCAGTATGATCCATGCGAGGAAAACACGTGAGCGATAATAACAAAATATATTTCGTAGGAGCGGGTCCGGGTGACCCTGAACTGATAACGGTAAAAGGCCAGAAAATGCTTGAATGTGCTGACCTGGTGGTATATGCCGGCTCCCTGGTAAACCCTGTACTGCTGGACAAAATCAAGGGCCTGAAGATTGATAGCTACGGGATGCGGCTGGAAGACATCACCAGCACAATGGTAGATGCAGTGAAGGAAGGACAAAAGGTCGTGCGGCTGCACAGCGGTGACCCGTCCCTGTACGGTGCCATCATTGAGCAGATAAATGAACTGGCAAAACACGACGTTGACGTGGAAGTCGTGCCCGGTGTTTCGTCCATTTTCGCTACAGCAGCTGCCCTTGGTACCCAGTTGACCCTGAAAGGCGTTAGCGAAACCCTCATTATCACACGGCCCGCAGGAGAGACGCTTGAAGAGGATGACCTGGCAGCATTATCCAGACACGGTGCCACCATGGCAGTATTCCTGGGCACCCGCATGATAGAAGAGGTCATGCAGGCAGTGGAATATCCGCCCGACACCCCTGTAGCAGTGGTGTACCATGCTTCATGGGATGACCAGCAGATAATCAGGGGTACGGTTTCTGACATCGCTGACAGGGTCAAGGCGGCAGGCCTCACTCGTTCTGCCATGATACTTATCGGCGGGGTGGTCGACCCCGTACTTTACAGGAGGTCCCATCTATACGCACCGGAATAATCCACCTTCAACATAACCGGGATGTTGCTTTGAGGATTAAGAAATGTGTGAGCGGCGACCTTATCCCCTACAGTAAGGAAGCGTTCAGGACCGTTTTTGCACAATACGAGGCAATCATAGCGGTTATGGCATGCGGTATTGTTGTGCGGGAACTCGCACCATTACTCGATGATAAATGGACCGACCCCCCGGTGGTGGTTGTGGATGCAGGCCTGAACTATGCCATAGCGCTGTGCGGCGGTCATCACGGTGCCAATGAGCTGGCACAGCGTCTGGCCGGGACAGGAGCACATCCTGTCATCACTACGGCAACGGAAAGTCTGGGGCGTCCTTCTGTTGAAGGGACGTCGCAGGTGCTGGGATGTGATATTGTGAACAGGGATTCGACCCGGGCTGTCAATTCCCACCTCCTCAAATCTGACCTGCCTGTTATTGAGATACATGGACCAAAAGTGGTTGTAGTGGACGCGGACGTTAGTGTACTCCAGAAAAAAGCAGGTGAAGGAAAAACGGGGGTCATTGTTGGCATAGGTACAAGGCGTAATGTGTCCTCAGGCAATGTGGTGAATGCTATCCAGACGGCATTGTCAGAGTGCGGGTTAAGTATGGAAGATGTGGAATTATTTGCCTCAGCCGATGTCAAGGAGCACGAAGCAGGACTCATCGAAGCAGTTAGCAGCATCGGCGGACATATCGTATTTGTCTCCGGAGATGTTATCAACTCCATCAACCCTCCATCTGATTCCGAAGCCAGGCGACTTGGCCTGGCCGGGGTATGCGAGCCGGCCGCACTGGCGCTGAGCCGTGAACACAATCTCATCATGAAGAAAAAGGTATACAACAATGTCACAATCGCAATCGCAAGATAACGGGAAACTTTACATAGTTGGAATCGGGCCGGGTTCGCCCCGGCACCTGACCCTGCGGGCCGTGGAAGTGCTGGAAGGTGCAGATGTCATAATCGGTAACGGGACCTATCTGGACCAGATAGAACATCTCCTGACAGGCCAGCAGGTCATAAGGTCAAGTATGGGAAAAGAGGTTGACCGGGCCAGCAAGGCTATCGAACTGGCACGGGACCGGAAGGTGGCCATGGTCAGCGGAGGTGATTCCAATATTTACGGCATGGCAGGATTGGTGCTGGAAGTTGCCCAGCATTCCGACCTGAAGGTGGATATCGAGGTGGTGCCCGGTGTTACTGCACTGAGCGCGGTAGCCAGCCTGCTTGGGGCGCCTGTTGTCAGTGATTTTGCAGTTATCAGTCTTAGCGACCTGCTCACACCATGGGAGGTTATCGAGCAGCGCCTGGAAGCGGCTGCCACTTCGGATATGGTCATTGCCCTCTACAATCCCAAGAGCAGGCAGCGCAATACGAACTACATACGGGCAGTGGAGATAATCAGGCGCTACCGGGCAGATACGGTGCCAGTGGGTATTGT
The DNA here is from genome assembly GCA_022353185.1 of ANME-2 cluster archaeon. Taxonomy (GTDB): domain Archaea; phylum Halobacteriota; class Methanosarcinia; order Methanosarcinales; family Methanocomedenaceae; genus Methanocomedens_B. The sequence goes on from JAKRWB010000116.1 coordinate 4,416, forward strand.
TAAGAATGCATTGCGCCTGGAAGGTGAGTCTGTGAGTGTAACCACATTGGGTGAGGCAATGGACTATGACGACGAGGTGGATATGAGCACGACAGTAATTATTGGCAATAGCGAATCCAGGATATGGGGTTCGAAGATAATCACACCCAGGGGGTATCACAAGAAATATGAATACTGAACTTGTCAGGATGGCCGGACATCACACAAAGGAGATTGATCCGGAACTGGTACGCAGGTGCATCGAACCCGGTGCTACTACCCCCGAGGCCATGACCATTGCAGAAGCGGGTCGTGCCGTTGCCAGGGAGATTGTCGGAGACAGCGGACCTGAGGATAAGATACGGCAGCGCTGCGTGGTAGCCACCGGCGACCCAGCATTTAAAGACTTGCTGGTGTTTAGTCACGACCCCATCAGGGCTGGGCTGGATGCCATGTCTGCCGGGGCGCCGATTTACACTGATATACGGATGGTTCAGACCGGGATAATCAAGACCGGGCATGACTGTCAGATTCAATGCGCACTGGATGCAAAAGGCAGTGATGCCCTGGCGCAGGAACTGGGTATTACCAGGACCTCGGCAGGGTTTTTGACATTGGAGCAGGACCTGCAGGACTCCATCATAGTGATCGGGAATGCACCCTCGGCTGCCATCACATTATCCCGCATGGTCGAGTACGGTATCAGGCCGGCATTTATTGTCGCAGTGCCTGTGGGGTTTGTGAACGCTGCTGAATCAAAGGAACGGGTACGTGAACTTGATGTGCCGTCCATAACCTGCACCGGGACCCGGGGTGGTACGCCTGTGGCAGTGGCCTGTATCAATGAATTGATTGTTTTGAGAAAAAAACAATCATAAAAGAGATATATTACCAGCTTATTCTAATAGCCGGATGGCAAAGAAACGAAGAACCAGGCCTGTTGAAACCCAATCAAAAAAAGAGATACGACAGCAGCAACAGGTAGATACCAAAAAGCGGGTCAATAAAGCAAAAATTCTAATAGCAGTTGGCACGGCCATAATCCTTATCGCATTTTTGTGGGCCTCATTTGGCAATCACGATGCCACACAGGACTGGAGTGTGGACGACTCCGGTATCATGTCCTATCCCACCGAGCGCGGTGTCCCGGTGTATGACTCCATGATAGTAAATTATACGCCTGAATATTCCCTCGAATACATCAACTATTCCAGCAGGGATGAAGTTATCAGTGCCCTGCTACGCATTCCCAACCGTAGCGGACCTGTGCCCGGTATCCTGATTCTTCCCGGGGCAACCGTCACCAAAGAAGGAGAACAGGGGCTGTCGGTCGAACTGGCAAAAATGGGTTATGCATCCATGGTCATTGACCAGCGCAATAATGGCGGTGTGGATTTCCAGATAGACGGTGAGCTGTTCGAAGCAGGGTATGAACCTATTGAGCACAAAATGGTCTATGATGCATTGCGGGCCGTTGACGTGATGCGCCAGTATCCTGAGGTCGACCCCGATAATATCGCAGTCATAGGTATCAGTAACGGTGGCAGGTTCGCCATAATTGCTGCAGGTATCGACCCGTCTATCAATGGAGTTGTGGGTATCAGTACCAATGGGTATGATGTGGAATCGTTTATAAGTGAGACATCGGACCAGATAACACAAAACCAGACAAGATTCCTGCGTTCTATTGACCCTGACACCTACCTGGATAAGCTTCCCCCGCGCAAACTGGTGATGATACATATGACCAATGATTCTATCATCCCACTGGACCTCGCGCAGGCAACGTATGAGAAAGCAAATGAGCCGAAGGTGTTCTATCCGCTGGAAGGTAACGGGCACGGGTATAATGATGCCATGAGGGATGTGCTTGAAGCTGAACTTGCCCATATGTTAAGTTGACAAAAAGGGATTGAGGTTTGTTTGATAATAATATGCTGTTTTTTTAATGGCATCTAAAATAATGTACAGGAATCCATATATGTGATTAGATATTACATGTAATCTGAATTTAAATGACCCTGATTAAGCACATTCAATCTGAGGTAGACATGGATACCTATGACCATCTCAGACATCTATCACGTTTAAAAAATACTCCCTTAAAAGAAACCATTCGGGAGGCTGTTGTTGAATACATCGAACGGCATGAGAAAGACATGATGAATGACACTCTCTTTGGATTGGTGGGATCTTTTTCGACAAAAGAGGGAAACTGGAGTGAACGGGATGACTGGAGAGATTAAATGCGTATATTCCTGGACACCAGCGGTCTTATCGCCCTGAGCGACAGAAAGGACACGAACCATGAAGTGGCCGGAGCATACCTTAAAACCCAGGTTAATGCAGGTGCCCGGTTTGTGCTTGGCCGCAATGTGCTGGTAGAGTACATCGATGGTGTCACGAAAAGGGTCAGTAAACAGAAGGCTACAGAAGAACTGGACAATATCCTCAACAGCAAACTGCTGGTCATAGAACCTGTATCCGGAACTGATTGGAATAAAGCGATTCAATATTTTAATAAATACGACGACCAGCGAATCGACCTGACAGATTGCCTGAGTTTTGCCATTATGGAGAGACTTGGTTTGAATACTGCCCTGACCTTTGATAATGACTTTAAGACCCATGGGTTTGTTGTGGTTTCTTAGCCCAATTTTAATCCCATTATTTTAGTGGCTGCGGTATCATAAAGTTCAGATGAAAAAAGATGCAAGAACAAACAATGTAAAAGGTATTTTTCATACACCTTTTATACAATAATCGATTAGGGTATTCAACATGATAACTTCTGATAGGTTGATCTTGAAGTGCTTCATATCCCTGACGATGTTAATTTTGGTCACAGGGATTGCAACTGCTGAAGATCCTCAGACATTGATGGGTAAGATAAATACCAACCTGAACAATAATATCCCAGTATTTGTTTACTTCTATTCAGATAACTGTCATTTTTGCCAGGAACAATCACCTATAGTTAATAAATTAGAGGAGAATTATTCCAACAATATCGCATTTATCTATGTAAATTTAGATAACAATCCACTCGATGCGCTTGAATTCAATGTGATGGCCGTCCCAATTACATTGTTAATAACAGATAAAGATGAAACCCAACAATTTGTTTACCAGGAATTCAGAGGTCTTACCAACAGCACAGTATTAAGCAACAGTATCGAACAGGCTATCGCTAATATCAGTATACCACTAGAAACAATTCCTCAGACGCAGGATAAAACGTCTGGTACAGTTACCCTGACATTGATCATTATCCTGATTGGAATTACAGCTGTCTTGCTATATGTGATAAGGCATTAGGCAAAACAGGTTGAGGTTGTGATTTATCCCAGTACTCGCTCTATCCGCTCCAGTGCGGTCTGTATCCGCTCCCGGCTGGTAGCATAAGAAAACCTGATAAAGTCCATGCTGTGTGGACCGAAAGCACTGCCTGGCGTAGCAGCCACATAAGCATCGGTCAGCAGCTTTTCACAAACATCATCCCCGTTGCCATACTCGCTCACGTCGGCAAAAGCATAGAATGCACCGCTGGGATAATTGCATTTGATGCCAATACTATTCAGGCCGTCAACCAGCAGGTCCCGCCGTGCTTTGAACTCGGTAACCATCTCTGGTATGAATGACTGGTCGCCTTTCAAGGCTTCCACACCTGCCCATTGGACAAAGGTGGTGGCACTGCTGACGCTGTGGCTCTGCAACTTGGACATAGACGTGTACAGTTCATGTGAAGTAGCAAGGTAACCCAGCCTCCATCCCGTCATGGCGTAAGCCTTTGAAAAACCATTGATAGTAATAGTGCGGTCTTCCATACCGGGCAGGCTGCCGATACTGAAATGCTCCTTATCGTAGATTATCTTCTCGTATATCTCGTCTGAGATCACTGTGATATCATGGTCAATGGCAATGTCTGCGATTTCTTGTAGTACCTCCCTGGAAAAAATCCCACCCGTGGGATTGCTTGGGCTGTTCACTACAATTAGTTTAGTTTTGGGAGTAATATAACCGGCAACATCAGTGGGATTGAAATCATTCTCAGGGTCAAGGGGTGAGAACACGGTTTTGCCACCAGCAATCTTGATGCAGGGGTCATAGGACACCCATGCCGGATCGAACAGTATCGCCTCATCTCCCTCATCCAGCACCGCCAGTATGGCTTCGAACACAGCCTGTTTGGCACCAGGTGTCACGATAACGTGGGCCGGCTCAACATTCAGGTTGTTCTCTTCGTTCAGTTTCTCGGCAATGGCAAGACGCAATTCAGGTATGCCAGGAGATGGTGAATAGTGGGTATCGCCCCTTCGCAGCGATTCCACTGCTGCATCAGTGATGTTCTTCGGTGTGTCAAAATCAGGTTCGCCCAGGCTGAAACTGATGACGTCATGTCCCTCGCGCTTAAGGTCATTGGCGAGATTCGTCATCCTGAGAGTCGCCGATTCCTCAATATTCTGCAGGCGTTTTGATACCATGGCTCCCCTCCGTGATTAGTATATTATTTTAACCTTTGCACCATCTTGACAGCAGCTTCTACGGCCCGTTTGGCATAGTCCACCCGCTTGTGGGCATCAAGTCTGCTCATGCCAGGACCAGATATACCCAGTGTCACCGGTTTATTGTATTCCAGTGACAGGTCGGTTATCTTCCGGGCAGCATGCTGCACTACAATCTCATCGTGCTTGGTCTGTCCCTCGATGACGCAACCAATAGTGACCACTGCATCGATGTTGGGGTCGCTCACCATTTTCTTGATAGCCAACGGCATATCATATACACCGGGTACCATGATGGTTTGCTCCACAGTGGCCCCTAAAAACTCTGCATGCTCCCTGCCCAGCATTTCCATCGTGTAGGTAAGGTCCCTGTTGAACTCTGCTACCACAAATCCCAGTTTAATGTCACTCATAACCATAATCTCCTGATTGTTCTATATCCATAATAGTATAAATTTTAATATGTCCTACTGACCCGCAGGCCCCACATCATCATAACCCTGCCGCTGCCCGGTACCGGCCTCGCGTTCCAGGTCCCGGGGACGGAACATGAGTTTAACCACGTTTTGGGCATGTTCCCGTGAGCGCTGCTCCATCAGCCACGCAAGGGTCTTGTCATCCCGGGCCTCGTCCTCATGCACGAACACCTCGAGTATGTGGATATTGGTCATCAGCTGCGCCTGGATGATACCCTGGGATGCTTCGTGGGCACATATCTTATCCTTCGGGTCTGCACCAGGCATTCCCAGCGCCATGACTACATCGCAGTCCTGTTCCTCAATCAATTTCTTACAGGCCACGGGCAGGTCCTTGATACCGGGCACGGTGTACCGCTTTATCTTCACCGATGCGTTATTGCGCAGTTCATCAATGGCTGCACCTCCCATATCATACCTTGCAAAAGTAGTATCAGCAATGCCTACTGTGACCATACTTATCTCCAAATGTAACTACTATTTTATATCTTGTCAAGTTCTTTGCTTGCTGCTTCCACGCCTGCGCCAATATTGTCCACCAGGCCGTGTTTTGCCAGTACAAGTTCCAGTACAGAGATAGTAGTGACCATATCAGTAGCAGTGAAATTACCCATACTGCCTATCCTGAAAATCTTGCCTTTCAGGTGAGACTGACCGCCGGATATCTGGATGCCCATATCCATCATCTCACCACGCAGTTCCTTATCTGTTATACCTTTTGGGGTGTTCATGGCAGTGACCGTATTGGAGTAACTGTGATACTTATCGATCTTCGGGAACAGTTCAATTCCCAGCGCACCTGCGGCTGCCCGCACAGCTGCTGCACCCTGCGCATGCCTGTGCTTGCGCTGTTCCATTCCCTCTTCCTTTACTATCCTGAGGGCCTCGCACATAGCAGATATCAGCGGTACACCCGGTGTGTATGGTGTCTGTGTGGGTAAATTGGAAGCCGATTTGCGGTATGCTTTGAGGTCAAGATAATAAGGTGGTTTATCCACTATTGCGTCCCAGGCGGCATCGCTGACTGTGATAGCTGACAGGCCTGGTGGTGCAGCAATACACTTCTGGGAACCCATGAATGCTATATCCACCCCCCATTTGTCCACTTCCACCGTGTCACCGCCAACCGTGGTTATGGCATCCATGATGAACAGGGCACCGTATTTTTTGGCCAGTTTAGCTACTTCCTCAACCGGATTCTTGATGGCTACACTGGTCTCGTTATGCACCATTGCCACGGCTTTGGCACCATTCTCAAGCGCCGCCTCAACAGCCTTCAGGTCAATTGGTGTACCCCATTCATATTGCAGTTTGACCGCATTGCCATAGCGTTCACCTATATCACATAACCTTTCTCCGAACTTGCCGTTCTCAATAGTGATTATGGTGTCGTCCTTCCCGATCACGTTCCCTATGGCCGCTTCCATACTGGCTGTGCCTGAACCTGAAATTACGAATACTTCATTCTTTGTCTGGAACAGGTCAGCCAGAGTCTCACGGCATTCGTCATATATGGCGCCAAATTCCTCTCCCCTGTGACCGAACATTGGTCTGCCCATGGCTCTCTGTACCCTGGGTGCTATAGGAACCGGGCCCGGAATCATCATCAATGTATTTTCAAGTTTCATCGTGTAGTCACTCGATATAGTTCAATCTGAATAGGTATTGATAGATGGAATAACTTGCATGTATAACTTTTGATTATTAGACAATACGTGATGACCAGAAGTAACAAAATAAATATAATTAATTGAAAATCTCGTCAATCAACCAATTTATACCATCCATAATTGCATTGATTTCCCGGACTACAAATGCTGGAAATCCGAATATTGAAGGCGCCATAGCATCCCACCACAGGGGTAAGGTCATCAGTATTACAAGAATTAGCAATATAATTGCAAAGAGTAACTTTTGTATTAGGTTCATTTTTCACCGTAAATTATCAATAATGTTATTATTCACTCCGTCTCATATAATTCTATCCCCTGCAAAAACTATATGGGAACACACTGAATTGTAAAGGGTATGTTAATCGGACTACTTGGGCCGGAGGGAACTTACTCACAAAAAGCCGCCAACCAGCTTGACATAAATGCACAGCTCAAGTACTTCGATGACCTGGAAGATGTAGTTGAGTCTGTTCTCGAAGGAAGCGTGGACTGTGGAATAGTGCCCATAGAAAACTCACTTGAAGGGTCTGTCGGCATTACATTAGATGCCCTCAAAGAGCATGACATAAATATTACTGGTGAGATAATTGTACCTGTCAGTCACTGCCTGCTATCGAAAGGTCGCATGGATGAAGTGAAGGTGATACTATCCCATCCACAGGCTTTGGCCCAATGTCGCAGGTTCATCCGCACACATTTTAAAAATGCCAGGACGCAAACCACGGGCAGTACATCCCATGCAGCCAAACTTACCTCTGAATTTCCAGAAATGGCTGCCATTGCCTCACGTGAATCTGCCCAGCATTACGGGCTCGATATACTTGCAGACAATATCCAAGACTATAAAGAGAACTATACCAGGTTCGTTGTGCTGGGAAAACAGATACCGGCACCGACAGGGCATGATAAGACATCTATTATGGTGCATCTGGGACACGACAAACCAGGCGGCCTGTATGACCTGCTGGGTGAATTTGCCGGTCGTAATATCAACCTGACAAAAATTGAATCCAGACCTTCCAAGTTGGGGCTGGGAGATTACCTGTTCTATATTGATATGGAAGGGCACCAAACAGATATTCCTGTTAAGGATGCGCTTGAAGGTATAGAAAAATTGGCAGACAAGGTTAAGATAATCGGTTCATATCCAAAAAGATGAAACTCTTTCCTGCACAAAGAAACGATTTTAACTATTAACATTCATTTACTACTAATGAGTTTTCTCGTTAAGTCAGCGATAAAGATCCTATGGGAAAAGATATTTCACCTGATAGATAATGATTTGCCAGCCACGCGACCTAATCTGGGCGATTATATCAACACGGTCGAAACCCAAAAACGTCTTGACTACATACTTTTCTACAATCCAAATATGGTACGGGTAGAATACCTTTCAACTTTGAATAGCACAAAGGAAAACGTTGTGGAATATCATGAGAAAAAAAAGTTGAACCAGACCATATTCAGGAATTTTAGCAGACGTGAACCTGAAAAAGCCATGAAATTACTGCAGATATTAAACCGCAATATTTACGGCCCTATTTTCCGTCAAATGGGGCAAGGATATGGTGCAATACGTTCACTGGATCCAATTTCCAGGCATGTGACATATGAAGTCAGGAGCTGTAATGAATGCCTGGACCTACCCAATGTTGGGTTCAATTCGTGTTTCTACTTTTCCGGGATGCTGGCGGGAATATTTTCTGCATTGTTCCAACAACCCATGGGAGTCTATGAATCAAGTTGCGTAACTCATGGAGACCAGTTATGTAATTTCGAGATTGGTTATGTAAAAGAGAAAAAGTTCAGTAATAAAGTTGAAGACTACCTGAAAGTCAATGTTCCCCCCAGCAGCTTGCATGATATAGAGAGTGCACTGCAAAGAAAAATTCTGGAATCGTTGTCAAGCGAAGCCCCCATTGACAAAAAAATTGGGTATTATGTGCACATTTTTATTTATCAGTTAAGGATGTTGAATACTCTTTCGCAGAATCCAGAGATATATTCTGAAACGTACCAAAAAGCAGGGGTCCGGTCCAGCCATCATCTTGTAAATACATTGAGGCAGTTCTATAAAGTGGATGGAGAAAAACTGCTTACAGAAGCAATGCCGAAATATTACAAGAAACAACTGCTGGCAAATATACATTCAGTTGAAAAATTCGATGACGGTTATTTGATAACATTCTCTGAACCAATGGATTGTTCGGGTATCAAAAAACTGGATATAAAGCCATGTTCTTTCATGAAAGGGGAAATTGAGGGGATTGCCAATATTGCTACTGGAAAACCGATTAAATGCGACATAAATTCCTGCAGGTTTGACAGTGGGGAACCATTATGCCAGTACAGGCTTTTTTACGAAGAAAAGGAAGATGAAATTCCAGAGTGGCTTAAGGAGATGCAGTAACAGTAAACCTCATAATTGACCTAAGGTTTTTTGTCATCCCTGCATATATTATGAAGTTATGAAGAAGCGAGCGCTTTTGCCTGACTCACCCGGAGTCTATTTATTTAAAGATAAGGGTGACAATATCATCTATGTGGGTAAGGCCCTGTCCCTTAAAAAAAGGGTGTCCCAGTACTTTGGGCGCACTGAAAAGGATGCAAAAACAAGGGCACTGGTCAGCTCCATCTCAGACCTTGAATATATTGTTACGCCCACTGAACTGGACGCGCTTATCCTGGAATCCAATCTTATTAAGGAACACAAGCCCCGTTATAATGTATGCCTGAAAGATGATAAACAATATCCGTTCATCAAGATAACAGTTAAAGAAGATTTTCCCCGGATATTCCTCACACGCAGGAAACTACAGGATGGGGGCAGGTATTTTGGACCATATACCAGCGCCCGGTCAGTTCGTGAAACCCTTAAACTTATCAACCAGATATTCAAGATCCGTCCGTGTAAAAAGAAGATAACGACTTCGGGAAGAGCGTGTCTCAATTTCCAGATGGGTTTGTGTAATGCCCCATGCAGCGGGATGATCGATAAAGAAAGGTACCGCATGAATGTGGATAATGCTATCCGGTTCCTGGAAGGCAGAAATGAAGAACTGGTGTATAAGCTGGATGAAAGGATGCAGCAGTATGTTGTGCGGGAGGAGTTCGAATCGGCTGCAGTGATACGTGACCAGTTACAGGCCCTAAACTATACCGTATCGGCACGGCAGCACATCACTGGCGGGTTTGATGATTGGGATGTGGTGGCTGTGGCTGTATCCAATAAGACCGCTGCCGCACAGGTACTGTATATCAGGGACGGTAGCCTGGTGGGCCGCTCTGAGTTCACGCTTTATTCCAGGGGCGCTGATGAAGGGGAAGTTATGAGTGCATTTCTAACACAATATTACTGTGATGCACCCGTACCTGCGGATATTTCACTGAATATACTGCCCGAGGACCATACCGTGGTGGAATGGCTGCAGGACACGGCGGCCGGGAAGTTGGACATTACAGTGCCTGGCAGGGGACGTAAGAAAGAACTGGTGGATATGGCATACAAGAACGCCCGGTCACTGCTTACCATGAGCTTACTCAAGGATGATAAAAGGGAAAAGTCTGGGCACGGCGCACTGATTGAACTTAAAAGTCTGCTGGATCTGGAAAATCTGCCCCATCGAGTAGAAGCGTTTGATATTTCCAATATCGGAGGGACTGATGCAGTGGGCAGCATGGTGGTGTTTACTGGAGGCAGGCCTGATAAGCAGCATTACCGACATTATAATATCAAGACCGTGGAAGGTATTGATGACCCTGCCATGATGAGGGAAGTTATTTCCCGGCGACTGGCACGAATTGCCGGTGTTGGTGTGGGGGAGGAGAATGAAGGATACGGGAGGAATGAGGAATATGGGGGAAATGAAAATAATAGGGATGAAACGCCTGACCTCATTGTGGTGGATGGCGGGCCCGCACAGTTAAGTGCGGCCACCGGTGCACTTCAGCAATGGGGTCTGGATATTCCTGTCATAGGATTAGCCAAGCAGCTTGAAAGTATCCACGTACCGGGGCGTGATACTCCGTTGATACTACCTGCTGACTCTCCGGGGCTTACCATGCTGAAACATATCAGGGACGAGTCACACAGGTTTGCCATATCGCACCACCGCCGCCGCAGGTCTTCGCGGCTGAGGTCGTCGGTACTGGACGAGATACCGGGTGTGGGAAAAAAACGTAAAGAAATGCTGCTCAGGCATTTTGGTTCAGTTGATGGTATCAGGGCAGCCACTCTTGTCGAACTGGAACAGTTATCAGGCATTAGTAAGGGTACTGCAGCTACGATACATGAAACTATGGCGTCAATCTAGCATATGTGTCAATAAAATTGGACAGCCAAACGCTAACATTCTCCTCGGACACGTCATCAAACTCATCCTCAACAAGTACAACAAATTCCCGAAGGATTTCAGGTCTTTTCACATCAGATTTAATTAAAGGACATTGTGTTCTTAATGGAAAATATCATTGTTATATTTTTTTAAAGGATAGTCTTTTATACTTTAATGTACCAATTGATTTAAGGATACATCATCATTATAATGATGATGAGGATAAACTCGAAGTGGAATGCCAGATGACAAAAAACGACCGAAAAGGATTAAGGGATTTTATCCTTAATTGCAAAAGCAGTATTGGACAAATTTCAATGCAGCCTTTTCTCTATATTCTGGCATTCACTACCTTCGGCATTGGTGATGCATTGACAGGTGCTTTTCTTATGGGCATAAAAGGTGTGGGTGCAGAATCAAATGCATTTCTCAGCAATGTCTACTTGACTCAGGGTCCAGGTATGTTCATTGCCATTAAACTCTGGGCAACCCTGGTTATCCTGTTATTAGTGTTAATTTCGTACATGCAATCTCATGGAAAAGATTACTGGGCTACCAATGGATTCTTAGCTGCTCTTTCTATAGGCGGGATAATGGCAGTTCAGGCCAACATGCAGGCAATATATAATTATCCTTTCATGAACCCTTCTGAGATAATTTTAATTTTTCTGACGCTTATGTTTGTTTTTGTGATGACAGGGAACTTTGTGGATTCTCATGTGGCAAAAAAATCCAAACAGGATATTATTACTTATCATAGGAACCCATCAGAAATGAATTATCCAAACCTGAAAGTAAATGCACATCCTGGAATGGCACCAGCATATTCCTGGAACGATAAACAAAAATAGCCAAATAAATCTATTTATTTATGATGAGTTTTACTATGCAGTATAAGCTCTTTTGCATGCCTTGCCACTTCATCAGGACGCGGGCTAACCCTTGCCGCCCCGCTAAGTACTGAAGCCTCGGCTACTGCTGCTGCAACAACAGGCACCACCCGTTTATCCAATGGTCCTGGCAGGATATGGTCTTCATCAAGTTCTGAATCGGTTATAATACCCGCCAACGCTCTGGCTGCGGCCATCTTCATCTCGATATTAATATCAGTAGCCCTGGTATCCAGTGCACCCCTGAAGATACCCGGGAACCCCAGCACGTTGTTCACCTGGTTTGGATAATCTGAACGCCCAGTGGCAACCACGCGTGCTCCGGCTTCAACTGCATCGTCCGGCATGATCTCAGGTTCGGGATTGGCCATAGCGAATACAATCGGGTCGGGAGCCATGCTGCGGACCATATCCTTAGACACAATACCTGCTGCAGATACACCAATGAACACATCAGCACCCTGCATGGCAATGTCCAGTTTTCCCATGAGACTGCGGCTGTTTGTCAGGCCGGCAAGCAGGAACTTCATGGAGTTCATCCCCTCCCTGCGGGATTGGTGGATTATGCCCCTGCTATCACAGATAATAATATCCCTGACCCCTGCCCTTATCAAGGTAAGGGCAATTGCAATACCGGCTGCACCTGCACCACTTATTACCACCCTGATGCTATTAATATCCTTATTTACAATCTTCAGAGCGTTAATAAGTCCTGCATAGACAACCACCGCAGTACCATGCTGGTCGTCATGGAACACAGGAATGTCAAGTTTGCGTCTCAACCTATCCTCGATTTCGAAACAGCGTGGTGCACTGATATCTTCAAGGTTAATACCGCCAAATGTGGGTGCGATATGCGTAATTGATTTAATTATCTCTTCGGTATCCTTTGTGTCCAGGCATATTGGAAAGGCATCAACACCACCCAGCTGCTTGAATAGTATGGCCTTGCCTTCCATCACAGGCAGGGCGGCTGCAGGACCGATATCTCCCAGACCAAGCACAGCAGAGCCGTCTGTGACAATTGCTACAAAATTGCCTTTGCTTGTATATTTATAGACTTCATCAGGGTTAGCCCGGATGACCCTGCAGGGTTCAGCTACTCCGGGTGTATAATCAACGCTCAGGTCATGCACATCATCCAGTGACACCTTGCTTGCAACTTCGAGTACCCCGCGGTGTAGTTCGTGTACTTTTAAAGACTCTTCATATATTGAATCATTATTATCCATACTTTATCCCTTTCTTTTATTGTATGTATCTATTTCCTTATTGCATCTTCTACTGCCAGCTTGTGCAGCTCTGCAGAACGGTGTATCCCGCCCCCGGTCCCTCTGACAGCCCGGCAGGGGTACTGCTGCACCAACAACCCGGCCCTGGCTGGAGCTTCCGAGACAGGCACACCCTTAAGCTGCTCTGCCATCCGCCATGTGGAGCCGCAGGGAGCGCCCCGTATAACCTTTACGTCACTCACCTTGCCGTCAACAACCTGCACCTCCAGCCGGGGGCGGCCCAGCACTGATGCGAACTCGTTTACGGTGGGGTCGGCGTCCTCTCCTATTTCGCAACAGATATCCTCCACCAGTATCCGGGTGCCGCATTGTTCAGATATCCTCTCCAGTTCACGTGGGTCGCCGGCATTGGACCAGCCGCCGGGGATGATGACGGCTTTTGCACCTGAACGGGCGGCGCGCCTGGTTATCTCGGGGGTGATGTCGGGTTGCAGGCTGTAGGTGATGAGCAGGTCCGATGACAGGACAGCGGTGTCCAGGTCCAGGTTGTCCACGAAGGGGGCCGGCTCGTCGATGAAGTCGGGTAGGGTTTGGGGTATGTCTGCTGAGGTGACCTTGAATTCTGTGTGTGCGGCCAGGGTGTCCAGCAGTCGCCTGCCGTACTTGCCGCGGGTGATGACTCCGATGGAGAGCATGGAGGGTATATTGGGGTGTGGGGAGTGATAAGGGTTTGGCGGGGAACTTGGTGTATCGTATGGAACCGGGCGGTGGATGAAGTGCATGTAAGGTGTTATGTTGGGGTATGGAGAATTCACCGCAGAGGAATGGAAAAATGCATTTCATACTCTTCGGTTATGAACTTATACAATCCATACGGTTGGCTGCCACCCGGCCGCCCTGACGGGCTGCAGTGGCAGGTTTTATCTAAAAATTAGCAACGAACTTGTGCGAACTGGTACGAACTCTTTGCAGTTTTTCATTTCATTGGAATTATATTTTAACGTACAGGAAAGTATAAACGTATTTCGCTATCGATACAGGTAATTTTTTCAGTTTCAATAAAATAGTTTGACAGGATTTACAGGATTTACAGGATATACAGGATTGTATCGTATCCTGTCAATCTTGTTTATCCTGTCCGAAATTTCCATTTTCTTGAAGACCGACAGCGGGGCTTGTCCAAAAATTAGCACTTAATTGGTACCAACTCTTCAAAGAGTTCGTTGTGAGTTCGTTTATGTTCGTTGCTAATTTAAATCCCGTCTTTCAAAAATCAGATTGATTCAGTCATAGTTTACAGATAAAAAGTTAAATAGTAGAAAATTCTACTTTAAAGAGGAGATTTCGATGTACACAAGCATAAAAGTAAAAGGCAGCACCAAAAAGAAACTGGACATCCTGCAGTCAAAAATCATTATCAGTACCGGCAAGAAGGTATCCCTCCAAAACGTGCTTGACCGGATATCGGATTATGCCCTGCTGCATGAAAATGAACTCATAAAGAAAAAGCCTGCGTTGAAGGATGACCCTGCATGGAAAGAGGCGATTGATTGGGGTGAAGAAACTGACGCCTCAAAGGTAGATGAATACCTGTATAATTGAGGGGCAGGACAATGGCTGTATTTATTGATACTGGAGCCTTCATGGCTTACAGGAATAAAAAGGACATCTACCATAGGGCAGCGAATGGCCTGGTGCGCCGCGCCCTGAAAGGTGAGTTCGGTTTAATATTCACTTCAGATTATATCTATGACGAAACCCTTACGCTGGCAATGGTGCGAACGGGAAATAAGGATGTGATCAAGGATATATCTGATGTGATGCTTTCATCGCACATTGAGATGTTCATCATTGATGTGGTTATACTGGAGGAGGCGAGGGATTTGTTTTTCCAGTTATTTGATAAGCGAATCAGTTTTACTGATGCGAGCACCATGGTAGTGATGCAGCAAGAGAATATAGGGAAGATTATCACATTTGATTCGCACTTTAATGGGATGTTTGAAGTGTTAAATGAATGAATGATTTAACGGTATATCATTTTAACTTTTTCTAACTTACTAATCCATGACCAGGACGGAAGGTATTTCTTATACCTGCCTGCTGTTCACTTTACAGGTAGGGGGCAGGGCGTATCGTACGGAACCAGGTGGCGGGTGAAGTGCATGTAAGGTGTTATGTTGGGGTATGGAGAACTCACCGCAGAGGAGCAGAGGGCGCAGAGGAATGGAAAAAAGTATTTCGTACTCTTCGGTTATGAACTTATATTATCCATACGGTTGGCTGCCACCCGGCCGCCCAGAAGGGCTGTGGTGGCAGGTTTTATCTAAATATTAGCAACAAACTCGTGCGAACTGGTACAAACTCTTTATAGTATTGCATTTCATTAAAATTATATTTTAACAGCCATGGCGGCACAACTATTGAATATAATATACCACCACTGCAGTCCCATTCACCTGCATCTCACCCCGCCAGCATGTGATGCACAACAGCTTCCATCAATTTCCCGCCATCGGTCTGCGCCTGTGTCAGAACTGGAGGTATGATAAGGTGTGACCCAGAGACCGGAGTTTTGAGGAGATATGGACGGGAGTTTTTCAACAATACCGCGGGCTTCAGGTCTGTTACCTTTTGACCTAAGGCTAGCACCATTGCTGAGGCAGTATTTTTTTGGGCCAAGGTTTCTTAAGATACCATTTTTATATTATCATATCGTACCAGGGTAATATTGTGTTGTTCATCCAATAATATGTCTTGATTATTGAAGGTAAAACGCATGGAAAGAGGCCATCCGTATATGCTATAGAATGAAATGTGCACGATGGTGGCATGTGGGATCATCATCTGTGGCATGTCTTTTGAAAAACGCCTGTATGTCTGGTTATCTAATATCGCCAAACCAATACGATCGTCGTCCCAGGGATTGCTAGATTTATTGAAAATTTCTTCTCCGGTATCATCAACCACATACAGAGTTCCCGTGTATTTTGCTTCACTTGTTATTTCACTTGTTATGTGCCACGGTCCACTGGTGCGTTCTCCACCCATAATGGAATAACCTTTGTGAAAAACGGTCAGATCCTGCTCAGGTATGACTTTCACGGCATAGGCAATTCCTACATTGGGTATATACTCGGGTTTTTCTTTTGGCAATGACATTTCATCATGTTCTTTGTAATATTCAAATACCGATATGTTCACCCAGTTGGCCCAGACAGAGTTGGATTCAGGTTCAGGATAGTA
>JAKRWB010000117.1 GCA_022353185.1 ANME-2 cluster archaeon
TGCAGTTGCCAGATGAAGATTATTTTATGAAAAAATATCCGCATGAACTAAGTGGAGGTGAATTGCAGCGGGTGGCTATTGCGCGGGCACTTATACTTGAACCAGACCTGCTCATTGCAGATGAGTCCACGTCTTTCCTTGATCCGAGCGTACAGGCAAAAATCTTGAAACTTCTGCTTGACCTTCAGAACGAACGTGGTATTTCCATGTTATTTGTAATGCATGATATCGGGATTGCACGCAAGGTGAGTGACCGTATTGCAGTCATACATGATGGTAAGATTGTAGAAAATGCTCCCACTCATAGCGTTATTGAGAATCCGCAACATTTTTATACAAAGCTTTTAATTGATGCATCAAAAGGTAATTGAGAGCACCAAATTTTCCTATTGTTTATAGATAGACAAGTAATACGTAACAATGGAGGTGAAAAGAAAAATGGTAAAAGTACGATTTTCATCAGCATTGAACAGTGTCACAGGCACACGGGAAACTACAGTGGAACTGGGTGATACAACCGTGAAAGCTGTGTTTGACGAACTTGTGAACAAGTTCGGTGCCGAGTTCGAGAAAAGGATATTTGAAAACGGTGACGTACGCAGGTTCGTGAATGTCTACGTAAACGGCGATGATATCAGGCACCTGTCAGGGCTGGACACTCCGGTAACTGACAGCGACGAAATATCAATACTGCCTGCGGTGAGCGGCGGGTAAAGGTCATCATGATAGGATATCAGAGTACGTGGAGCAGTGGGAATGCGACTACAAAGACTGCCGGGCAACATGCTGCAGGCGCATCAATCCGCTTACCATCTTTGATGTGAAGACGATTGCACAGCGGCGGGGACTTGACCATAATCTGGTGGATTCAGGTATAAAGACATACGCAGCCAGATCAGATATCGAGGCGATGGGAATTAAAACTGACATCGTTCTGCTGGATTGTGGTGAGGTTGTAGATATGATATTTGATTCAAACAGGATAATTTGCGGTTAGGAATTATATTTTGGATTATTCATATCAAATATCAAGTTATTCAATTTATTTTAGATTTGTCTGCCATATTCACGTCCCATTTCATTTTAAAAATGATTTAGAACCATCTATACTAATATAAAACCGTCTTAAACTTTAAAAACTCAAATAAACCGGGTTAAACGCACGGCATGTTTATATTTAGCCTACACATCTAGGGTAGTAGGTGAATATGAAATGAAATACAAAGTATTTGTTACTTTATTGTTATTTACGGCAATGTTGGTATTACCTGTCAGTGCCTCAAGTCCTGAAATTACCGAGTGGTACAATGATAAGACTGACAATGATAACCTTGACATAACCATCAATATAAATGAGACTATTAAGTTCAATGTAACTGCCAACCAGAGCATATATACCTGGAACTGGTCTATTGATGGTGGTGTTGAAACCAACAATTATGACAATTTCACTACTTCCTGGGCCACTGATGGGGTAAAAAACGTAAGCGTTAATGCCACAAATTCGAACGGTAGCGATGTAATTACCTGGAAGGTCACAGTTCAGGAAGAAGAACCAGAGACAGAAATCTCCGCTCCTGAGATTATTTCATGGTGTAACAATGAGACCAATAATGATGACCTGGAAATAATTCTCATTATAAATGAGATTATTAAGTTCAATGTAACTGCCAACCAGAGCATAGAATCTTGGAACTGGTCTATTAATAATGTTGTTCAGGATAACAACTTTGACAACTTCACTACTTCTTGGGCCACTGAAGGGGTAAGAAACGTAAGCGTTAATGCAACAAATTCGAACGGTAGCGATATAATTACTTGGAAGGTCACAGTTAAAAATGTGACAGAAAACGGTATTATCCTATCATGGACACCTAAGGAAATTGTTGACTATATTAATGTTAACGACACCATCAGCGAAACGATCACGTATTCCATAACCACTTCCGTGCAAATTGACGATCCTAAATGGACTGTAGATGGAACACTCGTAA
>JAKRWB010000118.1 GCA_022353185.1 ANME-2 cluster archaeon
ACAAGTGTTGCTTCTCCGCAAATGATGGATTTCATGCCAGAGATGATGGTTCTGGAGAGGCTAATAGAATACAGAGATGGTGAAGTGCTGCCAAGTCTGGCAACTTCGTGGGACATCCAGGATAACGGCAAGATGATAGTTTTTCATTTAAAAAAGGATATTAAATTCTCGGATGGAAGTCCATTTACTGCTGAGGATGTAAAATTTACCTTCGAAAGGTTGAAAGTACTGAAATATTACCATTGGACTGAAGTTGATCGAATAAAAAGTGTAGAAGTGATTGATCCACATACGATAGCTTTTCATTACGAGAATGGGAAAGAAGGATACATTGCATTGACTGCTTTGGGGGAATACCATTGCAGTATTATGAGTCCTGTATCGGTTGAACCAAAGGGAAATATTAGCGGAAAGATCGTGAATCCCATCGGCACAGGTCAATGGAAGGTAGACGAGTATGTAAAAGATCAGTACACGATATTTGTGCGGAACGAGAATTATCATGGCGAAAAACCAAAATTGGATAAGATTATTATTAAAGTTATTCCAGATGCCGAGACAAGGGTCCTGGCTCTCAGATCGGGCGATGTGGCTATGATTGTTGACTATTACCATGGTGGATCCAGCTATACTCCCAGAAATTTGTTAGAGCCATTGAAAAGCGAAGGATTCAATGTAATCAAAAATGAGATGCCGATGACCACGATAATTAATTTCAATTACAAAAAAGAGCCGTGGAACGATGTGATAGTTAAAAAAGCCGTAAACTATGCAATCGATAAGGATGAGGTTTCGGCACTCTTCGATAACTGGGTGAATCCGGCAAAACACGGATTGTATAGTGAACAAGGACCCTACATAAAAGAGGCAAAGGTAGAAGCATATCCCAACGATATGAACAAAGCAAAGACCTTACTTAAGGATGCAGGCTATGGGGAATTGAAAGCAGACCTCATATTGCAGGGCGAAAATCCCGATGAGGTTAAACTCGGCGAGCTTATACAGGCACAACTCAAAAAAATTGATATTCAGGTAAAGCTGAGCGTATTGGAGGGTGGTGCATACAGCGAAAGAAGGGATAAAGGAGATTATGATCTTAGGATAAATTATATTGGAGGTCCAGAAAGGCGCGGCTACACGAGAACAGACGGCAGGTTCAATCCAAACGCTTCAGAGTTCGGGTACGGTGCATACGATGATCCTGAGTTGACAGATGTCCTTGAGAAGGCTGTGTCATCTTTCGATAGCAATGAGCGTCAAGAGGAATTCAAACTGTTTTACCAACTGCTCCACGAGAAGGCAGGTGTCGTTCCACTCTACTATGATGCAGTGTTTATTGTAGCAGATAAGAAAGTGAAAGGGATCAAATATGTAAGTTCAGAGCCTTGCTTTGGCGGGGTATGGATAGAATGAAGGCAAAAGATATTATCAAAGAGGAATGGGATAGGTTAGCTCAGGACTTTGATAACAAGGCAGGACATGGAATACACACAAAAGAAGAAGAGGAAGCATGGAGAAACCTTTTAACCCATGCAATTGGGACGAATAGGCTAAAAATATTAGATGTTGGATGCGGTACTGGTGTGATTGCATTACTTCTTGCAAAGATGGGTCATGATGTAACAGGCGTTGATATATCTGATAGACCTGACCAGTTTTCAAATTCCCTCCTACACATAAAAAATCGGCATCAACAGAGTCTTTTATAAATTTCTTTGTAGGAG
>JAKRWB010000119.1 GCA_022353185.1 ANME-2 cluster archaeon
TAAATATCTTATTTAGTAAATCAGGATATTCATATACCGGTACATTACTAAACAATACTAATATCTCAGGAAATATTGAGAATATGAATATCTGGTATAAATGCATGCAATGAATTTGCTTGCAAATATTAAATAGATATTCAGATTTATGTTACAGTGTGCACCTGTGCAATTTATTAGTGAATTTAAGGTAGTTTCTTTAACCCAATTGTTTATCCGAGCATAATACATTTATGTTGTAGTCACCGGTATACCCCGCACAAATTGTAACGGAGCCTGTATAGCATTTTCAGGATTATCTGCCTATTAACCGACTCAACCAGATAACCCCTTCAATCACCCGTGATAATACTCACTCTGCGCCCGCTTCTGCACAGGTGACCCGCACGGCTCAGCCCCAGGCACACCCACAGCATCGGCCCGGCACTGCTGGCACAGCATTACACATTCACACCCATATAATCGTCAAGGGTAAGTAGCAAAATCCCATCCTTTTTTGCTGTCTTTTTCAGATTATCAGTAAATCCGGATTTACTGATTAAACCGAAATACTCTTTTCTATCTGGTAGCCACTTCACAGAACTGGCTTTTTCCTTGAGCTTATGGTAAATGTCAACACCGACCTGCTTGTCCTGCCATTTACACTCACAAAACAGGATTTGCAATGTATCGTTGTTCACTGCCGCTATGTCAATCTCATAATCATTCTGCCCCTTTGGAGCCAGGGGAATTTTCCCCCACTGCCTGCCAATCTTATGGAATCTGAAGGGTAGTTTACCAGCTAAATTAAGATGCGTCAACATCTCTATGCCTATCTGCTCAAATGTTTCACCTAGAAATGTGTTGTAATTTTTATTAACGTCTTCAATTGCCGGCGTATAATCCCCTTGCTCTACCGAGTCCTTATGCAACAGCACATACCTGAACCAGAATCTCAGGAAATTGTCCCGGATACGGTAAATGGTCTTTTTTGTTGTGGTTTTCTCTGTTACTGGATGCTCTTTTCTCACAAAACCTAAGCGTATCAGGGTGTCCAGATAGTATGGCAGGTCCTTTGCCTCCATGAACGAACTGGCGGCAATCTCACCGGGTCTGGTGACACCTTTTGATATGGCAAAGAGTATGTTCATGAAGGTGGCAGGCTCCCGCAATTCCTCACGCAGCAGGAATTCGCCTTCTGCATATAGTACGGCTTCTTTTGCGAACATGTTATGTTTGAGATGGTCCTGGAATTTGTCCTTTGGATCAAAGAACTGCAGGTAGAACGGAACGCCTCCGGCTGCACCGTAAATTTTCACAAGTTCATCCTGGGGCAATCCTGGGAAGAATTCGTCGATATGCCTGAACATAATAGGTTCTACCTTTATCTGGCCTGTCCTTCTGCCATACAGCGGACTTGAATATGCGAGTGTGCTTTTCTCCATCATGGACACCGAGGAACCGCAGAGTATAAGGTGGAATGGTCCGTCTTTTAACATCTCATCGACTATTAATTGGAAGACAGAGGGAATAGAATCATCCTGCTGGGCCAGGTACGAAAATTCATCAATAATTATTACCAGTTTTTCCTCACTGGTCCATTTTGTCTTTATGTAATTGAATACCTCGTCAAATGTTTCCAGACTGGGTTCGAAGTCCTCGAAAAAGTCCGCGGCTTTTTTCCTGAACCTGTAGAGGTTGGACCTGGTGCCTCTTCTGTCTGCCAGAAAGTAGATGTGGGGCTTATCCTGCTGAAAATTATGTATCAATTCGGTCTTACCGACCCGGCGGCGGCCGTAGATTACTGTGAATGAGAAGGCTTTGCTCTGGTAATCGCGATGTAATGATGAAAGTTCTTCGGTACGATTGATGAATTTACGGAACATGTTTATTATGATTTAGTTTCGAATTATTATATAGTTATCGGATATTAATCATTATGATGGTAATCCGAATGTTGCTGGTGGTGGTAAATGGGTATATTTCATCCGTGGTAATATTACGTTTGCGCCAAATGGCTCCCCCTTTAAGCATAGAAATAGAAATCAGCATTTGGGAAACAGCCATGACAATAAACCCAGAACGAAAAACCGAATTCAAACGTGTCTGGATAAAGACCGCAGAACATCAGCTTTTCCATGAACTGGAAAC
>JAKRWB010000120.1 GCA_022353185.1 ANME-2 cluster archaeon
TGCTGCTGCCGGTCCAGTTACTCTCATTTATAGGGGCTGTTATTACAATCTTTGTGGTATATAACATATCAAAGATAGGTGGAAAGGTGCCGGTCGATACACTACTACTGTCCGGTATAGCAGTTGGTTCGCTACTCGCTGCACTCACTTCCCTTATCATATTCATTTCCCATTCACCTCATCAGATAATCTTCTGGCTGATGGGCGGACTCTGGACAGCAAGTTGGGATAAGGTGAAGATCACATCTGTCATGATAATTTTTGGTATCCTTGTGCTGTATCGTTTTGCCTGGAGCCTGAATGTAATGCTGCTGGGGGAAGAGCAGGCGCAGTACCTGGGTATAAACATTGAGCAGGTGAAGCGGTATGTGCTGGTATTGTCCGCATTGGTCACGGCTGCGGCTGTATCTGTTAGCGGGATCATCGGGTTTGTGGGGCTTATCATTCCTCATATCATGCGCATTATCGTAGGTCCTGACCACAGGATACTTTTTCCGGCTTCAACCCTGATGGGTGCGGTCTTTCTGGTACTTTGCGATACCTTTTCCAGAACCATCCTGGACTCGGTCGAACTACCTGTGGGTATCGTGACCGCCATGTTCGGTGCACCGTTTTTCATATACCTGTTACGAAAGAGGAGGCAAAGCCTGTATGCTTGAGATTCGAGACCTGAGCGTCGGTTATGGACACAGGCATGTCCTGGAGCAGATATCACTCAAAGCCAGTGAAGGAGAAGTTGTCGGGATCATAGGACCCAATGGTTCAGGAAAAACAACGCTGTTAAAGACCATAACAAAGGTTTTAAAACCCATCTCAGGGACAGTTTTTATCGATGGGATGGATGTTAGTGAGATGCAAAGCACGCATATCGCAAAAAAGGTAGCAGTCGTCTCCCAGGTGATATCAATAAACTTCGAGTTCACTGTGGAAGATATCGTGTTAATGGGACGAACTCCTTATATCAAAGGATCTGAAACGTTTGAGGATATCAATATAGTGAGGGATGCAATGGAAAAAACAAACACACTTTTTTTGAAAGACCGTTTGATTACGCGGTTAAGCGGTGGGGAACTGCAGCGAGTGATCATTGCAAGGGCGTTTGCACAGAATCCTAAGATCTTACTTCTGGATGAGCCAACTTCACATCTTGATATAACAAACCAGATCGACATATTAAATCTTGTAAAGAATGCCTCTCGAAAGGGTATGGTTGTGGTAGCAGTTATTCATGACCTGAACCTTGCTGCTTATTATTGCGATAAGATATGTCTTCTCCAGGACGGGAAACTGATCTCTGCCGGCACCCCTGGACAGGTGCTGACCTCGTCTAATATTGAACGTGCATTTAATATTACTGTAGAAGTAATTACAAATGAAATTACAAACTCGCTTTATGTAATACCTGTACTGGAGCCACTGCATGATACATTACATTAAAGATTCCACGTTGATCATCGAGGGCGGGTTCGAAGCTATAAGTTCAGGGATTAACGGCGGTCGCAGGCAAGTGGATTGTCTGTTCAACCATCAGGTACAACAGGATTTTGACCATTTCGAACCTGCACAATACATGGACCGACTGGCTGATTCTCTTCAGATGCAAAGACCGTATTTTGGACTTCTGACAGCGGTGAACATGGACGATCTGTGTGTGATGACAGATGACTACCTGACAACCTTTGTCACTGCTGGTATTACCCATCCCTCGCCACATAGGGCAAACATAGGGACTATAAATATAATCCTGGTGATAAAAGGAATCCTGTCTGAGGGTGCAATGTTAGGGGCAATAATTACTGCCACTGAAGCAAAAGGACTTGCACTTCTTAACATGGGATTTGACTTTCT
>JAKRWB010000121.1 GCA_022353185.1 ANME-2 cluster archaeon
CTGGTTTTACAGGTAGTTCTTATGGCGGTCAGACGTATTACTGGAATACTGCTACCAGTGAAGACTTTTCAGGCTCGGATAAGGGAACCGGCTATGCTACCTCTTCCACTGCCTACGAGACCGTTGCACCCGGTTCTGAGTACTGCATCAGCTGCCACTATGAGAGCGGTACAGGAGCATTAGATTTGGACAGTTCGACTGATCGCCCATCATGTGCATGGGATTCGAGCCCTCTTGGAGTTACATGTCATTCTTTTACTAGTAGTGAGGGGGCAAACCTGACAGGTATTGAATGGCGGTGGAAAGAGAATGGAGCTAGTGGGAGCACGTCGCATAACCATACAACCACCAATCCAGCTAACATATCCTGTGATATCTGTCACAGAAATTTCCATTCAAATAAACTCCCAAATACTTCTTCCTCCAGTGATATCAATGACCAGTGTACCATCTGCCATTCCAGCACCGGTCCTACGAGATCGGAAAACTACACCCACGATTCAACTTCCACAAACTGCAAAGCCTGCCACCTGAATATTGACCAGGCCATGGACCCCCATTTCATTCCTGAAGCAGGAATACCAAATGCAAACTGCAGCGAGTGCCATGACCTGGGCGGGCAGTCGCTCAATCTCATCGATTACAATACTTTTAACAAGAGCGACTACGTGCACAACCACCTCAACATATCTGCAGGTAAATATCCATTGAACTGGTATGCTGATAACGGCTCTGCCACAAGACCCGCAGAAGATAAGATCTGCTGGGGCTGTCATGGCGAAGACGACAATGACGACGGTCTGGCCAACTTCAGCGAACAACCCGCCGAACATCACCCGAATCGTTATAATAATGCCAGGACCTGCGAAGAATGCCACCAGAATGCATCTTCTAACTGGAGTGCGCCGCAAAACGTTGCCCACAGCAACAATACCGACGAAGTACGGACACCCGGGGCACCCCATTGTTATGACTGCCATGGACACACCGTGATGTACAACCAGTCCCACCATGACATGGACTATACTACCAACCTCAAGGATACATACGCCGCCCACTATGGCACAGGCTTCCCGGCACTGGAAGCACTACGCGGCAGCGATGAATACTGCACAGAATACTGTCACCAGAACACCTCTTCACCATTTAAGGATGTATTTGTGGACCAGGGAGATATGCAGCGACCAAAACATTCATCTGCAGCCACACGTCCAAACAACCAGACCTGTGTTGATGCCCAGTGCCACGCAGCCGAAGCACTGCATAGCAGTGAAATGACAAACCCATCGTTTGATGATGGTGAGTTCGGGAATGCGAACTGTACTTCATCCACGTGTCATCCCGGGTTTGAAAACCATAGCGGTACGTTAAACTGTACCTCATGCCACATGGATAATATTGGTTCCAATATCCATCCCATAAAGTACCTGCAATCTGACGGTGAAACATTCTCCAAGGTTAATAATACAGCCGCAGACTGCAACCTCTGCCATAAAGAAACACTGGCAGATGCTAAAATGGCAGAGTGGGGACTCAGCCCCGCAAAAGTGGGAACCCAGGCGCACTCAGAATATACGCAAAACGGTAGTAAATGGAATAAAACTGATGAACCGTACTGGACATATACACCCCAGACAATCACCTTTGCCACAGGCTGGCAGAACAATTCTGAAAGAGGTTTTATCACAGACTTTGAAAATCTGACCTGGACCAATACTTCAGCAACACGGATAAGCGAGAACACTACCGAAGATTCCTATGCGGGTCACTTCCCGAGCAACAATGAATTCAATTCGGATTCGTTAGGGTGGTCGACGTACGGGACAGGGAATGGTGTTTGGTCGGGTAGTTACGGAAACCCGCCAGGTGCGCTGTCGGTATTTACCTCAGCATTGGGTTTTTCAGTGGATAACAAATGGAACACATCTTTCACTTATCCGAAAAACACTGAAGTAGCAGAAGCGTTAATAAAACTGGACAGCAGGCTTATCTCAATTACGCGTCTGGACACTGGTGCATTAAAAGAGATTAATGTATCTATATACGATAACAGCGGGAATGTTACAGAGGTTTACAACAGAACCCTGCCCGGTACCTCAGAACCGGATTGGCTTGAAAGCGGGGAGATATTGATACCAAATCCAGATGGCGTGTTCTGGAAAAGTGGAGATTATATCCTGAGTATCAGGACAAGGTTTACAACCACGGACAGACCGCCGTCCAATCC
>JAKRWB010000122.1 GCA_022353185.1 ANME-2 cluster archaeon
CGGAATACATCTTCTTAGCTGCAGCAAAAGTGGGCGGAATCCTTGCAAATAGCACATATCCGGCAGAGTTCATCTACGAAAACATCATGATCGAAGCCAATGTCATCCATGCCGCATACAATTGCGGCGTGAAAAAACTGCTCTTCCTCGGCTCATCATGCATATACCCCGGACTTGCGCCGCAGCCGCTCAAAGAAGAATACCTGCTCACAGGCGAACTTGAGGTAACCAACGAGGCATATGCTGTGGCGAAGATCGCAGGGATGCGGATGTGCAAGCATTACAACCAGCAGTATGGGACAAACTTCATCTCGGTCATGCCTACCAACCTCTATGGACCCAATGACAACTACGACCTTGAGACATCTCATGTCATGGCTGCACTCATACGCAAGTTCCATGAAGCTAAGATTAACAATCAACCGCAGGTCGTTGTGTGGGGCACAGGGGCACCAAAGCGTGAGTTCCTGTATGTGGATGATATGGCGGATGCCTGTGTGTATTTAATGGAGAACTATGATGCCTCAGATATTGGAGAGTTTGTCAATATCGGGGTCGGAGAGGATGTCACGATTAGGGAGCTGGCTGAACTAATAAGGGAGATTGTGGGGTATGAGGGGGAGATCGTGTATGATACCACAAAGCCTGATGGGACGCCGCAGAAACTGCTGGATGTCAGCCGATTGCGGGAGCTTGGATGGAATGCGAGGATCTCATTGAGAGATGGAGTCAGGCAGGCATATGAGTGGTATGTAAGTAAAAATTAAACCAATAGAACAACAATGCATGGGTCATCGGTTAAGAGTAATATTGTGATTGAACACGGATTGCACGGATGACACGGATGCGCACGGATAAAAAATAAATCCGTGAAAATCCGTCTAATCCGTGTCATCCGTGTTCTATTTAGACCAAATTGGAGAAACATAAAAAGGCATCGCTTTTTGGAAAACGATGCCGATTTAGCCAATCAATCTCCTTACCCGATGACTGATGAACAACAATGTTAATATTTAACGAGACCGTTGCATTACATGTTGGTACTATCAAAATAACCGCAGATGAACACAGATAAACACGGATACGCTGTCTGAAAATCTGTGTTCATCTGTGTTCATCTGTGGTTTCATAATATTCACCAACACGAATTGAAACGGTCTCTATTTAATGAAGATTTAATATATATATAAAAATTCCAGCAATGAAATAAAATGACCTCACAACCCTTGATCTCCGTTATTGTAGCCGTGTATAACGGTGCCAAAACCTTACAGCGTTGTATCGATAGTGTATCTGATCAGACTTATCTCAATAAAGAGCTCATTATCATTGATGGAGGTTCTACAGATGGTACGGTAGAAATCATAAGATCCAACCAAGATCAGATCGCTTACTGGAAGTCAGAGCCGGACAGTGGCATCTACAATGCCTGGAATAAGGCACTTGATCATACCAGCGGAGATTGGATATTATTCCTGGGGTCTGACGATTATCTTTGGAAAAATAGTGTATTTGAAGAGATAATGCCACATATGATCAAGGCGGAATCTCAAGGTATACGGATGGTGTATGGGCAGGTTGCAAGAGTAACAGGAGATGATGAGATAAGTTGTGTTGATGGTTTTTCATGGGAGTACACATGGAGGAGTATCATTATTGATGGAATAGGCACTTTTACGCATCAAGGGATGTTTCACCATCGCAGTCTCTTTGAACTCTACGGAAGGTTTGATGAATCATTCAAAATAGCAGGAGATTATGAACTGCTAATTAGGGCGTTTAAGGAAGGGGGAGATGCTCTTTTTATAAATGGGTTGATTGTTACAGGAATGCAAACGGGAGGAATTACTTCCAACTGCATAAAGATGGTTAAGGAAAATGCCAAAGCTCGCAAAAATAATCAATTGAGGGTGATTACCATACCCTGGCTCATATCTTACGCTTGGGCTATTTGCTATCCATTGTTAAATTATATGATTGGAGATAGAAATGTTAGATATTTAGTCAACTTTGGAAAACGCTTGGTCATGTATCTTTCTTACAGGAAGAAAGTTATTTTGGAACACAAGAATGATCAATGAACCTATTTAACATCATTTCGTCTGTTTGAACTACTGCTTGATTGTCACAATAAACCACAGCTAACGATGCTAATGTGACTTTATAGACGTTGTTTTCTATTCCAACTTTCAAAATGTTCAGGGTGCCAATAATGTTTATTTCAATAGTCTTTGTTGGACCTGCATACTTTGTGGTACCGACGACTGTGCAGCCTTATGAAAAAAATAGTCCACATCATGCGTAATTTTATTTAACAACTAAAATTTTAAAATGCTACCTTAACAAAACACACATCACTTTGAATATTGTACTTTTTTCTTCATATACCATAATAATGTACATATATTCCCAAAACCAATAGAAATCATTCAAAACATTTATTTACATTTCTACTATAGTATGATGTCATTACAACAATATTTCGTAATTACAATATGGGGAATAACAATTGACCGAAAATACCGATGACCCGTCCGATTCAAAATCAACTGGAAATATTTTGAATTTGTTGAAAAACAGTTTTTCAATTTATACCGCGTTTGTTTTATTTATCTTCGCACTTAGTCTGTATATTCGTACCGTACTCCCATATGACGCCGTATTCAGGGGCGGTATAATAGGATTTGCCGCAGACGATGCCGTATTACATATGCGTCTTGTAGAAAATCTTATTGAAAATTTTCCGCATAAAATCTGGTTTGAAGCATTTACATTATATCCTAATGGTCAGATCTTCCACTTTGGCCCTCTATGGACATACATGATTGCCATTACATCATTAATATTAGGTGCCGGGTCACCCAGTATTGAACTAACAAGAACAATAGGTGCATATTTTCCAGGTGTATTCGGGGCATTAGTAGTATTTCCGGTATATTTCATAGGCAAATGGACCTTTGATAGGCGTGTCGGCCTGTTATCTGCTTTTCTTATCGCAGTTATGCCAGGCCAGTTCCTGTCCCGTTCCGTGATGGGATTTACAGACCATCATGTGGGCGAGGTGTTCTTCAGTACTTTATTCTTCATGTTCTTCATAATGGCTGTCAAATCGGTCAAAGGAAAGGATATTTCATTTGAAGATGTCCTAAATAAAAAATGGAATAAACTAAAATTTTATATTATTATTTCCATTTTGGGTGGAATTTCATTTGGATTATTTATGCTCCAGTGGTCGAGCGGTGTATTCTTTGGAGGTATTGCTGCAATATTCATTGTTCTCCAGTACATTATTGACCATATGCAAGGCAGAAATGTGGAAGGTTTGAGCCTGATAAGTTTCATCACATTTTTTTCCGCTTTTCCTATTGTTGTGTTCTTTGTCGACCCAATAATTGGATTTTCTTCCTATCGATACTCTTATCTCCATATCCTAATCACTCTTGGAAGTTCTATATTTTTCCTGATTCTGGGCTTATTATCCATAAAAATGAAACAAAAAAACATCCAAAAAATCTACTACCCACTAACCATTGCCGGCATATACGCCCTTGGCCTTATCATAGCCAAACTCTTCGTCCCCCAGGTATTCTCAAGTTTCCAGACCTTCTTCACCATCTTCAACCCCCAAACCGGCGGCGCCCTAACCATCGCAGAAGCATCCCCCCCGCGCCCGGAAATGATATTCGGATACGCCGGTTACCCCAATAATTTCGGAAACTACCCCGGTATCTTTGATTTTGTATCAACCTATTACATCGCCCTGCTTGCCATGGTGGTCATAGGAGCCGTCCTTATCTTCCGCAAATGGGAACCCGAGAAAGCCATGTTCCTCATATGGTGTGTCACCATGTTCGCCCTCACAACCGGCCAGAACCGCTGGTTCTACTACTACT
>JAKRWB010000123.1 GCA_022353185.1 ANME-2 cluster archaeon
TATCAGGAGTTTTAATATATTTTGTAACTCCATACTTTCTTTTGATATACCCAATCTTTTCATCCCTCATTGATTTTTCGATGATTTTACCCTTTTCAACTGATACCATAACTTTATTGAGTTCCTCTTCTGCCTTGCTAACTTTTGATAACCGTTCTTTCTTGTTAGTATTCGCAACAGAAGCATTCCATAATACCACATATTTTCTTTTGCCTCTAATTACAGAAATGGCAACCTCTTCATCCCCTACTTTTGTCCACTCATCTCGTGGTTTCTTAATTTCATTCAAAAGTTTCGTGCCCTTGACTTCTGCTCGAAGTGCCACCAGATAACGCTCTTTCTTCCGTTCCATATATTTTATATTTTCCCAAGAAGCAATACCTCTGTCAACCACCCTTGGAGCATCAAGTCCAAAATCATTTTTCAAACATCTATCAACGGGCTTCAAACTTTTTACATCTGTTCTATTTCCTGGCCATACACGATGTGTAACAAGAATTCCTTTTTGATCCACCACAAAAGCAATCACTATCTGTCGTTTATCAGAAGAATGTCCTCTTGGATGACCAAACTCTGCAAGCACACATTCATGTCCTTCGAAATAAGTTGAGGTAAGATCAATATCAAGCCTTTCACATTCATAACCATAAGCTCTCCTCATGTTTTCATAAAGCTTTGCCTGCATGGGAATTGTGTTCTTTGGTTGGAGATAATCAAGTGCGGTCAAAGCTACATCATAAGTAAATTTATCCTTTGATACCTTTAAGAAAAATTGTAGTGCTGTTCTGGAGAACCAGTCAGGTAATTGATAATAACTGCAAGGATCACAGTTTCTGGCTATTGCCATTATTTCTACGATTTTCCCAAGTTCTGGGCCTCCGCCTTTGGGACTGAAGCGATTAATCGTGTTTACTAATTCTATTTCTTCACAAACTTTATGCAAAGCCAGTTCTTGTCCATAACTATAGATCTCTTCAATTTCTAAAGTGGAAATCGGTGATGGTAACCTGTATCCTCTGGATAATAGAATGGAATGGAATTTCTGGATAAGAGATGGATCGCCCAGTTCTTTAAGCTGTTTCTCAATGTCGATTCGTCTTGGTTCATCTAAATTTTCAAGATTTCCAATATAAAGTTTTGTTTCCCGTTTAACTTTGTTGATAAGACGCTGTCCATGATAGACTGCATAGTATGTGTGCCCTCTTTTCTCGATTCCTTGAATAAACATAAGTCATATTTTGTCTTATCAACATATATATTTTGCTACTAAAATATAGTTTATAGATAATGTATTTTAAAAAAATATTGTCTTATCAACATGAAATATGAAAAAAATAAATGATATGCAGAGGTTGAAAGTTCATTTAGAAAAAAATCAAGAAATTGGAATTGAATATTTAAAGTACCAAACCTACGTTGTAAATCTTCTTTACCCGATTGAACGCCTCTGTTACATCTTCCTGCCACACAGGCTCATCTACTATAAGCGACTCAAGATAGTGATTGGAAAACAGATTCCGGTTTTGTAAATAATTGAGTGTTGTTTGTGTCAATTTAGGCCCTTTGAAATTCTTTTATATAATTAATAAAACGAGACAAAATAAGATTTGTGATTATTTAAAAGCTTGCAACTATTGATGTTACACCAGATTCACCATCATAAGTACAGCCACCAGGCATACAGCACCAAAAGCATCAACAATACTGGACATCATGG
Organism: ANME-2 cluster archaeon; assembly: GCA_022353185.1. Classification (GTDB taxonomy): domain Archaea; phylum Halobacteriota; class Methanosarcinia; order Methanosarcinales; family Methanocomedenaceae; genus Methanocomedens_B. The sequence continues at coordinate 1,718 of JAKRWB010000123.1, forward strand.
GTATGCTGTGGTTATCAGGGTCCAGCCTGAGCTTGTAAGCTGCAACCGCCACATAATAACCCACAAGATTCACAATAGTAACAGCAATCAATCCTGCAGCCGTACTGATAAATACAAGAGTCCATACGTCCGATGTAGCAATCCCAATCAACATACTTGCAGCAAAAGCCGATATCCCAACAAGCGGGAACACTACCAGTGAATACAGGTATATCAGAAGGAAATTGGGTAGTATCTGTTTTCCGGGCAATAAATTTGGTTTGAACATACCTGTGTGAAGCATTGAGGACAGCCTGGACGTAAGAATCCCTCCAAGTGCATTATTATCTTCCAGGAACAGTGGCACCATAACAAGCAGGGCAGGCAGCAACAGGAAACCATCCATTTTAGAGTTAATTACCAGTCCAGCGATGGTGCTCATAAAACCTGCAATAAGCAGCATAGGGATGCTCTCATACACAATCCGCTTCATAATATCCAGCCCTGAGCGAACGGTAAGCCAGATAATTGCCAGTACCAGTACACCGAACAGGATGAACACAATATTATGAAGACTAGCCCCATCCCCGCCTATCAATATCACGGCAAAGAAGAGGGCGGGCAGGGTGACCATATCACCTGCAGCCGTGATTATGGGCGCACTCATATTGTCAATATTCCAGCCACGGTTATGGCCGGTAACTGCAACGCCCACGGTAATTAACAGGACGAAGATACTTGAAATAATTCCTCCTATCATTGATATTAATACAAATTCAACCAGACCGATACTGTTTATACCCAGTATTAATGCCAGCACTCTTGCCATCACACCCAGGGCGAAAGAAATCAGCAAAGTGTTGACCATAGATGCAAAAATGTTCTGGCTAAGTATGCTGCTGGACTTTAATGAAGTGGAGAACATACCGGTATGAAGGGCCGTACCTAACCGGGAGCCCATGGCCCCGAAGATGTTTCCCCTCATACCGATGGCAGGGGTGATAAGTAGTATCAATCCGGGCATGGTTTCAAGCACACCAGTCATCATACCAAGTACAATTCCGGCTCCCATACTCATGAAGCTCATTAATAGAAGACCTGAGAACCCTTCTTTAAGGGTAGAGCGGGTGATTTGATATTGCAGGGATAACCAGAATGACATATCCGTGAATGTATCTTCCTCAAAATCTGCCATATCAATCCCTCATCGGTGGTTTTATGTATCGTTAACATAAATAGACTACTATTTAGGTAGATTTGTTATGGTCAAGAAGATTGAACATTGTTCACTAAACATGAAAGAGCTCCTTGTGGGGATGAAAGATACTTCTGAACTAATGCTTGACCTTGCATATTCTGCTGTTATCTATGACGATGAAGACATAGCAGAAGAAGTACTCCGTCTGGAAGAAAAAGTGGATACGCTTGAATATCACATGAAGATAACAGCCATGCAGGCTGCCCGCAGCATCGACGATGCTCACCAGTTATCAGGCGTGCTAAAAGCCGCATCTGCAGCAGAGAATATTGCCAACGCTGCAGGTGATATTGCCAATATCGTGTGGCTTAAGATGGGCATCCCGCCAGAACTCAAAGCAGATATCCGCGAAGCCGAAGAAACAGTGACAAGGGTAACTATTGAACCAGATAGCCCCATTATCGGTAAGACCCTCGGTGAACTCAAACTTGAAACCGAAACCGGTATGGGTGTCATAGCCATACGGCAGGGTTCGTCCTGGATATATGACCCTGAATGGGATACATCTGTTTTGGCAGGGGATATCCTGTTCGCACGAGGTCATGATGAAGGACTGCCCCTTTTTACGGAATTGGTCACGGGAAAGCCCTTTGTTAAGCGTGAGTTCAAATCTACCAGGACCATTGGTGACCTGGAGAAAGCTGTGGATATTGTAATAGAGATGAAGAACAAATCTGAACTCTCGGTCGGTCTGGCATATTCTGCTGTACTGTTCTATAACAAGGAAATCGCAGATGAGGTCAGGATACTTGAAGAAGAGATGGACCAGATGAAGCACGACCTCCAGCACTGGGTGCTTGAGAGTGCCAGGCATATGGATGATGTTGACCAATTAAGGGGTTTGTTACATCTTGCAAACGCTTCTGAATATATATCTGACGCCGCTTACGAGATTGCAGAGATTGTACTTCGTGGGATAGAACTGCATCCTATCTTCATGATGGCTGTCCGTGAATCGGATGAGGTCATATCAATGATAAATGTGTATGATTGTTCACCAATTGTTAACAAGACCCTGGGTGAACTTGAACTTTCTACTGAGACCGGCATGTATATCATGGCGGTTAAACGAGGCAGCCGATGGATATACCGACCCAGTGCAAGGACCATAATAATGGGCGATGACGTACTCATTGCAAGAGGTTCCCATGAAGGTGAAGCCCATCTACTTGAAATGGCAGCTTGTACGGTAGAGCTTGAAAAATAACTGAAGTAGAAACTATCTTTTTAACAATTAGAATAGCTAAAAAAACAACTAAAAGAATAGCTAAAAATAAGTAGTGAGGCTGGAACAATCAGTCCAGCCCGCAAAGTTTGAAGAATTATGGTACTGTTAACCGAACAGTGCGCCAAGTCCTTCCATTCCGCTCTCTTCTGCCTCTTCAGCTGATTCCTCGGCTGCTGCCTCTTCGACTGCTGCCGGGGCTTCGGCTGAAGCGGCTGGTGCTGCTGCAGCAGCTGGTGCTGCGAAAGCGGCCTTCTCGATAGCTTCTGTAATGTCAATATCTTCTAACGATGCTGTGAGGGCTTTTACCCTTGCTACATTCACTTCCACACCTGCAGACTCAAGCACAGCTGTGATTGCGTCTTCCGTGACTTCTTTACCTGCATTGTGCAGTAATAGTGCTGCATAAACATATTCCATTTCTTATCACCTTTTATCAATTGTTGACTGTAAGTTATTCAAATTCTATCCGAATAGTGCGCCAAGCCCTCCGGCGGCATCCTCTTCGGTTACTTCTTCAGCAGATTCTTCTTCTGCTTCTTCATCTGTAGGGGCAGATTTTTCTTCGGCTGCCGGCTGGATTGCAGCGGATTTTGCCCCCAGTAGACCTTTCATATCATCGTCCAGTGCTTCTTCAGACAGTACACTTGCCAGAGCTAACATTTCACTCTGGGCTTTGTACATCAATATATCCATCACACCAGGACTAAATATTACTCCATTGACAGACAGGTTCCTTGACTCTGAAACTGCCTTTGCTACCAGGGCCAGTATGGTAGTACTGGTTGGATATGCCGCATTGACAGACAGGTTAAATGCCTGTTTGGCAGCTGATATGAAGTTTTGTGTATATAATGCCTCATCAATTGCAAGGTCAGAGCCTTCCAATACTGTACCATCCTCGAAAGTTGCCCTCAGGTCAAGTCCCAGTTCAAGAGGATATATCTCAAGACGGGCAAGCATTGCCGCCAGTTTTTGAGAAACCACGTCTCCTTCTTTTGCAACGACCTTTGTTTCCCTGATTACAACTTTTCCACGATCTATGCCGGCAGGTATCCCGGCATTTTGCAGGTCACCGACAATTGGGCCTGGCGGGAATGACGTCGGACCTTTCTCAACCACAATATCCTTTGGAGACACCATACCGCCCTTTATTGGTGAAGGTGTCTTGCTTGAATTGAGTAGTTTGAATATTTTAAACGAGTTGGTTTTGGAAAATATCAGACCCGTTTCCTGGTCAATATACTTTTCCAGTGATTTGATATCATCAGAAGACTCTTCAATTGCCCTGCGGATCAAGGTGTTCTTACTTACCTTGATGTACACCGAATCTTTCAGGCTTGAGCGCATCTGCTGGAACTGTTTTGAAGGCAGTCCGTGGATACCAATCAGTCCGACAACAGGATACTCATTAATCTTGGCCTTGATATCCTCGATCTCGTCCTTCTTCCACTTGGGTATATGTTCGCTGTGGTGTACTTCGTCCATATTACATCACCTTCACTGCGGGTCCCATTGTGGTCTTGACATAAACAGACTTGATATTCTGTTTACCTTTCACAAGATTGTGTTCAATTCTGTCAATGACCGACTGCACATTTTGGGCAAGTTTTTCAGGGTCCATGTCCCTGCGTCCAACTGGAAGATGGAACGTGAGCCTGTCCTTGCTGCGTACCCTGATAGAGTTCTTGGCCTTTTTGATGACATCTTCGATATTCTTATCAGGTGTCAGTGGTTCCGGCATTTTACCCCTGGGACCGAGAACAGGTCCGAGAGCCTTGGCAATGATAGGCATATAAGCCACATCTGATACAAAGAAATCTATATCATTTGCCAGTTCTCGTGCTTTGTTCTTGTTATCCCTAAGACTTTCAATCTCATCAGGGTTTAATATCATTTCTGCGCCGGCTTTGGTTGCTCTCTGGGCAATGTCACCCTTAGCAAAAACAGCTATCTTTATTGATTTGCCAAGCCCGTTCGGAAGGATGATCTCTTCATCCACACGGTTTACAGGCTGACTCATATCAATATTCTTAAGATTAAATGCAATGTCAACGCTTTCAGTGAATTTGCGCTCTGGCGCTGCTTCAAGCGCCTGTTTTACTGCTTGTATTGTCTCATCTAACGTCATACATACCTCCGTAGTATCTGCGACATGCGCAACCGACCTTATGGTCTGCTACAGTTGTGTAGGGAGTTCTTTTTACTGCACGATAAGTACTTTAAACTATCGGTCAAATCGCTTATTATTCGAGCCTGCCGTCGAAATCCCCGTTCTTTACTGCTCTTTGTGCTTCCCGGGGGTCCATATCTTCCACGGTAACACCCATTGGCACACAAGAGCCGATAATTTCATTAACTGCAGACTTAAAATCCGTAGCCAGCAAACTATTACGTTTCATCCTGGCCACTTTTGCAGCCTGTTCAATGGTCAGATTGCCAACAGTTTCAGTTCCGGCATTTCCCGACCCCTTCTCCAGGCCGACTTCCTTCAATATCAGCGCAGATGTGGGAGGCGTCCCTATCTCAATAGTATAATTCTTTTTACTATCAAAGATAATCTTCACAGGAACCTGCATTCCGTTAAAGTCTGCAGTTTTCTCATTAATGCTATCCACGATTTCCTTGATATTTACGCCCATGGGACCAAGGGCCGGGCCCAGTGGAGGACCAGGATTGGCTTTTCCGCCAGGGACTAATGCTTCAACAACTTCACCCATCTTCAATACCTCTAATTATAATTCTAAATATAGGAATATAATCCTAATCGTCTTCCTCACGCTTTAGTACCCTCACATTATCACCACGTACCGTGATGGGTATGGGTACCATTGCCTCGAACAGTTCAACAGTAATTTCTTCGTGGGTCACATCCACCCGCTTGACCCTGGCCTTCTCCCCCTTAAACGGACCAGAGATAAGTTCTACAATACTTCCCTGAGTGATGCCGACCACTGCAGTCTTTGGTGTCAGGAAATGTTCCACTTCGGTAAACGTGGATGCTCCTTTAATCAGATTGCGGGCATGGGGTAGGGTATGTATGACCTGTTCCACCTGTTCAGGTGAAGGGGCCTCAACCAATATGTAACCTTTCAACTCATCAGGTGCAAGAATCGCACGGACATCAAGATTCTCTTTCACTGCCATCTTGGCAATAAGACCCGCTACCGAACGCTCCTGGTTGGCCGTGGTTTTTACCACATATATCTCAGTATCTTCCATTACGTCCTCATTCATGTGACTGCTCACTTCCCCCCATAAGGTATGGTTAATATAATAATCTTTGGTCGGATCATATCAATTTCGGAACTTCGGTCAGGAAGAAATATATTATGAACCCAATAAACCCAATTATCAGGATACCTGCACCAGATACTTTAGCTATCATCGTAAACTCCTCTCGTGTGGGTTTGCGGGTGAGTTTCAATATCCGTGTATATTCACTGAGTTTTAACGGAATTGTAGGTGTAGATTTTGTTTCATTTGCCAATTGGTTTCACTTCCTGTTTATAATGGTAAATAATCAGTCCTGTAAAGATGAAGTTTGCTCTAATCAAGCTCAGTACTAAAAAAACCTTTCGATTGACAGGAAATGGCCTGTCAATCGAGATGGTAAGTTCATTTTACGAAATCGATACCAAAGCGGCTTGTAATGTTCTTACCGCTGCCTTTACCATAGATCTGTGCAGATTTAACACCTGTCACCACCAGCATGGTACGGATTGAATGTTCCAGCGCGGGGTCAATCTGTGCACCCCAGATAAGTCTTGCTTCAGGGTCGATCTTATTGTAGACTTCCTGAACCACGCTCTCTGCCTCTGCTATGGTCATGTCAGGTCCGCCCACCACATTAACAAGTGCTGAAGTTGCTCCTGAAATATCCACATCAAGTAGGGGACTGCGCAGTGCCTTTTGTACAGATTCGGCAGCTTTGTCCTCACCTTCAGCTTCACCAAGTCCTATCATTGCCACGCCACCTTTTTGCATGACGGTCCTTACATCAGCAAAGTCCAGATTGACCAGTCCGGGTTTGGTAATCAGTTCAGTAATACCCTTCACAGCCCGCATCAGCACTTCATCCGAAACCTTGAAAGCCGCCTGCAGGGGCAATCTTGGCACCACTTCTAATAATTTGTCATTTGGTACAACAATGACCGTATCGGCCACATCCCTGAGACGCTCCAGTCCGGCTTCTGCATTAGTGCGCCTGATCGAACCTTCCACTGAAAATGGTAAGGTGACCACGGCAATGGTCAGTGCACCTTCCGCCCGGGCATGTTCGGCAACTATCGGTGCTGAACCAGTACCTGTACCACCGCCAAGGCCACAGGTAATAAATACCATATCTGCTCCCTCGACCGAGGCTTTAATATATTCCTCACTCTCTTTAGCAGCTTCTTCACCGACCTGGGGCAAACTACCGGCACCCAATCCCCTGGTCTTTTTCTGACCAATGAGTATCTTATTCTTAGCCGTAATATGCAAAAGATGTTGTGCATCCGTGTTCAGTGCATAAAGTTCTGCACCTGATATGCCCTCTTCTGTCATCCTCTGGATGGTGTTCGAACCGCTACCACCGCAACCGATCACGCGGATATTTGTTTTTAGTAGTTGAAGAACCGCTTCCAGTTCTGCATCGGTCTGCCCAATGCTATTACGTACTGGTGATGACACTTCCTGGTTCCTGCCTTCCATATTTGCCCTGGTGATGGCTTCTTTAATTATGGATTCCATCCTTTCATCCCTCAAACATTTAAAACTTTTAGTCTATATAAATGGTCCGAACTTTTATTGATTTTTGATTAGTTTCATAAACCATTTCCGGACTTATCGTCCTTTTGTCTACTCTTACTGTTTCTCCTCTTGCCAGCGCGCCGAACAAGAGCCCGGAAGTTATTCCAAGTTTCCTGGCAAGTTCCGGATTGAACTTTTCGGTAATGAGGTATAGCATACCCTCATCCTTATCATAGCGTATATCGTAGTGTTCTTTTAGTATATTAATGCATTCATTTGTCAATTCATCAGCCACAAGACGGGCGCAGTCGTCATCGATTCCTATAAGTACATGTGAGAATTTACCATTCTTGTGTTCAAGATATGCAATGCTATGGGCTGCAAGGAACTCTTCAAGCCTGGACCGGTCCAGTTTTTCGGCTTCCTGTAACAGTTCCGGACTGATTGTGGCAACTTTTACTTTTGGACACACACATCTCTGGCAAGCATTCTTGAACTCGCACTTTATTCCTTCTGTTACATGAGCACGACCGGACGGACAAATATCATTCATCTTCCTGCGAAGTTCTTTGCACAATTCCCATGGAACTCCATCCATTTCCCTGATATCGCTTTCCCTCAAAACTTCATAACCAAGCCCCACAATAATGGAAATCAGTCGGTTGCGCTGTTTTGCACTCATTGATTTACGGTCCAGATATGCGAAATCCGCGCATGAACGCTCAAACGCCTGCCTGATAATTTCTTCATCCAGTTCATCAAGTTTATATGTGGGAAAGATGTGCCCAAAAGTTATCTCTGTGTCTTCCAACAGTTTGGTCTGGCGGGGAGCATAATGGTTGCCTCCAAAGCCGATGGCTACAGGCACGTCATCACTGTCAAGCATAAGTATTGCATTTGCTACAATACGCCCTGCAAGAGGGGCTACCCATTCCTTTTCTGAACTACCTATCTCCACGAACAGAGATGGCGTTTTGAGATTGCTGGGGCCGTGGTGTGTACTCTCGATAGACACTTCAAAATCCTCATTTTTACTCAGTGTCTTGAGATTCATGTATATGGAGCGCATTGTCTGGGGTGCAGCCGAAGCCAGTTCCATAGGATTTCCCCCTAACGTTGCTTCTTTAGTATTGCCTGTATGATGGACCGTGAGTATCTGTCGCCCATCTTTACTGCGATGCCTTGACGCAAATATGATTATATCACAACCCAACCCGCATTTTTCCAATCGTCTGTCCAGTCCATCCTGGTAGATATGCATCCCATCTATCTCCACCATCCTGAATTTCTTGAACTCGAATGAGGTAATCACAGTGGGGCAGTCAATATTTGTAGGTGCCCAATCCCTTATCTCCAGCAAGATGTTCTTGATGTTCTGGCTGGCAAGGTCTTCTTTTGAAATGATTATGTTTATTTTTCCGGTTGAGGTCTGATTTGATTCTATGCTGAATACACCACCTGTTTAAAGGAAAATATTAGCACTTGATATGGCATACTTGATATGACATACTTGATATGACATATATGTATATTATAATATCATTGATATAAATTGGTACAAGAAACCACCTGCTGACGTTTGTGGGTTACTTGAGTGCATAACGTCCATACACTGTAAACAATAACAAAAGAAAATCACCATCAATTATATATGTTATCATTTCAATATTAAATTAGTTCGTCAAAAAATGAGGTTGGTATTTTTGATAAATTCAAATTTGGATTTTATAAGTTTTTTTATATGGCTATACAATATTGGTGCCGCATTTATAATTCTGTTTTTGATATTCCAGATACTGCTTATATCCAGGAAATTAGATACTAACATCATCCGCGCCCGTTTATTTTTAAACATGCATATCATGAATGAAACATGGAAATACATCACCATCGCCTCTGCAGCCTTTGCCGTGAATGCTATTACAGGTTTTCTAAGGTTCAACGTCGATAAAAAAGTCTACTATCTTTGGGAGATTTCTGAGATAATTTTCCTGGCTGCTTTTATCGCAATGATTTACCAGTGGTACCAGTTCGTCGGTGGAATGATAATTAAGAACAAAAAGGTAGATGAATAGCTACTTATTACCATTCCTATAATATGAAAATCCTGTTCAATAGCGATTTATTTCAATACCATCAGATGTGAAGATATAATTATACCTGCCCATTGCCTTGCCAGTGTACAGCAGATAGTGTATAATCATCTTTCTTTCAGGTATATCGGCATCAAGGTTCGCCTTGAACTCTAAAAAACCGTCCATTATGAACTTTAACCTTTCAATGGTACGCGGATCTATGCTCGGGCCCAGCGTGAAAAGCGCGACATGTTTCTGTAACCTGACGCGTCGTGTCATGGTCTCAATAAGGTTATTGAGTTCTTTAATTCCATCATCTGAAGTGTTTAGTATCAAACCAGTAAGGGAATCAAAAACAATTCGTATCTCTTTTTTGATAAGTTTGCGCTTTGCCTTATTTATCAAACTTCCAATGGTGGAAATGTTATGCTCTACTTCTATGAACCGGGTTGCATGCATTTTTTCATCTACATCAATACCACTTATTTCCATCGTTAATGGATTAACCAAAACAAGATCCCCCTGGGCTTCATATTTTCGGGCATCAAGCCCGTTTTGTCCCATCTTAGCCCTCATATCATACAGGGGAAGCTGGGTGGATATATACAGTACCTGTTCTCCTTCTACAAGTCCGGTTTTTGCGAACTGGATACACATTGAAGCTTTACCTGACCCTTTTTGACCGTACAGAAGTATGTTGGTCTTTTTAGGGAAACCACCCTCGATGATCTGGTCCATCCCTGGTACACCGGTGGGGATTCGTTCGATTTTGTTTAGTCCTTGTATAATAATCACCTGTAAGAAGTATCTTGTTTTAAAGTATAAATTTATTATCCAATAGGCATAATCATGGATATATATATGGATAATAGTAAAAAGTTCGATGGGGTGGACTACAAAAATACATTTGCCCAAAGTATCAGTGCTATGCACGAACTGGTTAGGCAGGTTCTATCTGCCCAGATATGCAACGGTGACCATATACTCGATATAGGGGGTGGTCCCGGCATGGGGGCCAGGATAATCGATGAGATGGGAATAAAAGCCATCGTAACCAACATAGAACCATCCACCACCATCAATGATGTTCCGAACCTGTTATCAGTGGAATATATCCCATTACATATATCGTTAAAAGAGGCACTTGATACCCGGATGCCTTATACAGCCGACTGTATACTGATGGTAAGTTCAGCACATGAGATTGCCCTGTGCAATAATATGGGATCAATGGAGAATAAAAAGATATTCTTCCATGACCTGGATTCCTTCATTCGAAAAAACCTTGCACCCGGCGGCAAAGTGATACTCGGCTTCCCGAACTATCGCAAAGATGCGTCCATGGCAGAGATAGAACATCAGCGCAGGTTGACCGAATCATTATTGGGACATTCCCATCCACCAGATGAATTATTCACAATCGAGGAGTTCTCATCTGCTTTTAACACCCTCCCCATGGTATTCATTCAAAAGCCAATGGACCTGACCCATGAAAATCCAGGAACAACTGCGCTGATGGCGAACGTGGCTGTATTCAGACTAAATAATATATAGAATCAGTGTCTATTTTTTAAGTTTTGTCGCCACGTCCTTTGCGAAATATGTAAGGATCATATCCGCCCCGGCCCGTTTAATGGAAATAAGTGATTCCATGATTGCCTTCTCATCCAGCCAGCCCTTATCCACTGCGCCCCTGACCATGGAATACTCACCGCTCACATTATAAGCGGCCGTAGGCATCTTGAACTCGTGCTTCACCCTGTAAATGATGTCCAGGTACGGTAGGGCAGGCTTGACCATAATAATGTCGGCCCCTTCCAGGATATCCTGTTCCACTTCCCTCAAGGCCTCATCACTGTTCGCAGGGTCCATCTGGTACGTAGAACGGTCCCCGAAACTGTATCCGGATTCAACCGCATCCCTGAACGGTCCGTAGAACGAGGAGGAATACTTGGCTGCGTATGACATAATAGGTGTATTGGAAAAACCACTCTCATCAAGGGCACTGCGAATAGCTGCCACCATCCCGTCCATCATGCCCGACGGTGCTACGATATCTGCGCCCGCCCGTGCCTGGCTCACAGCAGTCTTACCCAGTATGGGCAGGGTCGGGTCGTTCAATACCTCTTCAGTCTCATAATCCACCATACCGCAGTGTCCGTGGGTTGTATATTCGCAAAGGCACAGGTCGGTGATGACCACCATATCATCCCCCAGTTCGGCCTTGATGTCACGGGTTGCGTTCTGCACAACATCATCATCACCGTAGGCATGTGTTCCTGTCTCGTCCTTCTCTTTTGGTATCCCGAATAATACCACTGCCGGAACCCCCAGGTCTGCCAGTGTTTTTGCTTCGTCCACTATACTTGCAGGAGTTTCCCTCCTTACACCGGGCATGGACGAGATGGGTTGTGGAACTCCCAGGTTATCGTCTATGAACAGGGGTGCTATCAGGTCATCCACTGACAATGTCGTGGCTTTGACCATGCGCCGTATTGCAGGTGTCCTGAGTCGTCTCAATCTTGTTGTGGGGAACCTGGTGGTATTTGTAAACATAATATCCAATTTCCGTTAATTGTTCTTATTATTCTTGTTGCCATTGAGCCTGAACAGTTCGGCCACTGTGTTCAGGAACTTTTCATCATCATGTTCAGCTGCATTACGTAAAATCTTTGTAGGCTCTGCCATTATTTTGTTGGCTACCGAATGGGTCAGGTCATTCAACACTTCAGTTTCAATTTCACCGATAGTATGGTAAGCTTTCAACTTGTTGATGGCAGCATCCCGCTCATGACATCGTATTTCGTTTATCATGCTATATAGTGCCGAAATAATACTGTCAGCCTGCTGGCGCTTGTACTGTATCTTTAGAAGTTCTAACTCTTCATCAATGATATTTTCGACTTTTGATATCTCGCCTTTGCGCCGATTAAGGTTCTTTTCACTGATACTTTTTAAGCTGTCAATGTTGAACAGCCTGACACCTTCAATTTCACCAGTTGACACCTCTATGTCCCTGGGATTTGCAATATCAATCAGCAGAATGTCACTTTTGTGCTCTTTCATGACTCCTTCCATCATCTCTTTGGTGATGACCATGTGGGGTGCAGCAGTTGCACTGATTACAACATCAGATTCCCTGATATATTCATTTATCAAGTCATATTTAATGGCCTTTCCATTTAGTTCACAGGCTAAGGCCTCGGCCCGCTCAAAAGTACGGTTGGCTACATATATTACTTTGATATTCTTATTGGCAAGAGCCTTTGCAACCAGTGACCCCATGTCTCCTGCCCCGATAATCATCACAGTCTTTCCTTCAAGACTACCAAGTACATCGTCCGCTAATTCCACAGCTGCAGAACCGATGGACACAGAACCCCTGTTAATGTCGGTCTCGTTGCGTACCCGTTTGCCCACCTGAATGGACTTGCTGAACACTGTATCCAGCATCTTTCCCGTGGTCCCGATCTGCTTTGCGAGATTATACAGGTCCTTCACCTGTCCCAGTATCTGGTCCTCTCCTACTATCATGGACTCCATGCCAGATGTCAACCGCATGAGATGGCGCATCGTCTCTTCGTGGTCAAGGAAGTCAACAATGAGGTTGGGAACTTTCATCATCTTGGCAAAATTAAATAGTACCTTGCTGCCTTTGGGCGAGACCACATAGACCTCAACCCTGTTACAGGTCATAAGCACGGCACATTCTTCCACCAGTTCATGAGAATATAATCTTTCCAGTATTTTGTCAACGCCGCCATGCCAGGCATGAAGTTTTTCAATATCTTCCACGTTGGCTTTTACGTGGGTAATAAGCATGCTTGAAATTTCAGTCATCAAAATCTCCTTTTTTACTCCTGGTATTTATATAAATTTAATCATTTCCATTTGATAAATGTTTTAGGGCGATTTCCAATGCCTGTTCATATGAATGTGTCAGTGCACTCCAAACATCTTCATCTTCAAGAATTGCCCACAATATGCTTGCCCGTTCTCTCTGGTCGGGAATACTCACTTTGAGTCGAACTCTCATCTCTTTTTGCAGCAGTGCCATGGTCTCGAACTCTGCTGGTATCACGGTTTCGATCTTTGTCCTCATATATTTTGAAAGGGCAGGACTGGCACCTCTGGTGGAGATGGCAATGGTTATGTCTCCTCTTTCGACAATTGACGGTATTGCAAGATCATCCAGTCCATCAACTGAATTTACCAGGCAACCACGTTGGTGTGCAATGTTTGCGATCCTAATGTTAAATTCCCGGTCGTTGGTGGTCGGTATGACCAGGAATGCACTGTCAATATAATCCAATATCTCATCATCGGACATTGTACCCGTGGTTGTAATGAGTTTCAACTCCTCATCACCCAGGTCCTGAAGTATATGAGTAAAATCGCGGCTGATGACAGTGGTTGAAGCATATCTGGAAAACAAGACCGCTTTTCGCTCACCCACTTTACCGCCTCCGAATATGACTACTTTGCGGTCAGTCATGTCTATCATCAATGGCAGGAGTTTAGGTTTACTATCCTGCAATAATCTGTTACCGGATTTACCAGTCAAAGCCTGACTCCTGTCTTTTTAAATTCCTTCTCACTGAATAAGATATCATAATCTTCAATACCGGTGGCATTGGATATCTGTTTTGCAACTTTCCTGCATTCATCCCTGGTGTATGCATGAACCATAGTAAACAGGTTATAGGGCCACCCGTCTCGTCTTGGTCGTTCATAGCAGTGAGTTACCTCTGAAAATCCAGCCATGATAGCGCCCACATCTTCAACACTGGAATCAGGCACATTCCATGTACACATGGCATTTGCAGTAAAGCCAATGGCCCTGTGTCCTATTGATGCGCCAAACCGCCTGATAATCCCATCATGATGCAATTTACTTATCCTTTCAATTACCAGAGTCTCTGAAAGTCCTAATTGTTCTGCGACTTTTTCGAATGGCTGGGAAGTTATCGGGATGCCGTCCTGAATAATTTTTAGTAGTTGAATATCAATTTCATCCATAAAACCAACTTTCCTGTTTTGATGTTAAGTAGATTGTTAAATATTATTGCACTTAGTACGATAGGTTTATGTATATTAATTCAAGATTATATATAATATGTCAGGTTCAACTTTCACGTTGATTGTCGACACGGTTGAGTTCATCAATCATTATGTCATAATACCCCTGACAATTTTGACATTTCTTATGCTGGTTTATTTTGTGGTATATATCAGAAAGAATGACCCTGATATCATAAAATCAAAAGTGTTCCTGAGATTTGATGAATTCAAAAATGCATTCACTATACTTGCTATTGCAGCATTTGTCCTGATATTCCATGTATTACTCATATATCTGCGTGATTTGATTGATATGTCCTCAATGCTCGAATTACTGTATTTATTTTACAATATACAGCAGTCGCTTGGATTGTTACTTGCGATCTTGCTACTGATTTTTGCCTACAGGTTATTCAAGGTAGTGAAATAAAGCACTATCCGGGGTCATTCAGAAGGTACGGTAAAACTTGTCACTTCCACACCTGCTGAATTAAAAAAATTCATTGCCTCGTCGTCAGGATAATGATTTGAGAACACTACCCTTTTGATTTTGGAATTAATTATCATCTTGGCACACAATACACACGGCTGGTGGGTGCAATATAGAGTGGCATTCTCGGTACTGACGCCATGAAGAGCAGACTGTATGATGGCGTTCTGTTCGGCATGCACTGCCCTGCACAATTCATGTCTGGTACCTGATGCGATGTTCTGCTGCTGGCGTATACATCCGATATCAAGACAATGCTGCAGATTGCGGGGCGCCCCGTTATATCCTGTGGAAAGGATGCGCTTATCAATAACGATAACTGCACCTACCTGGTTTCTTAAACAGGTGGAACGCTTGGCCACCACCTGGGCGATTTCCATGAAATATTCATCTAATGTTGGTCTTTGAACCATGTTTTTACCTATCCATTTTAACGATTTGTTAGTAATGGGAGCAAAAGGTAAATATATTGTGATATATGGTTATTCGGACGTGACCATTATTACTGTACCACATATTTTAATAACAAATATTATAATCATAAACTATAATCACAAATCCCGGTGCTGCTGATGAAGACTTTTGACATAGATAACTACATTGATTCTTATTTGGGACGCTTCTCGACCAAACAGATGATTGCAATTCCAATGATTCTATTCTTAATTTCACTGTTGATCCTTGGTTTTTCATTCTATACGACCGGGAGTCCGGTGGAACTGGGCGTGGAATTTACAGGAGGAACTGTGCTCACAGTTGTGTCAGATTTCTCCTACGAGGCGGTGGAGGAGGAATTCACATCCCAATTCCCTGAAACACCCCCATTTAGTGCCAGGGATGCCGGCGGCGGGCGCGTAATGTTACAGTTCGGTCCCATGAGCGAGGCCCAGCAAACACAGTTGAACGATTATATCTCATCCAATTACGGTAAGGACGTTTCCCTGAAACATATGAGTGCATTATATGGTGAAAACCTGCAACATAGCGCTATCAAGGCCGTCATTTACGCTTTTTTGGGTATGGCCGTGATAGTGTTTTTCATATTCAAATCCGTAGTGCCTTCAGCAGCAGTGGTATTGTCTGCCGGGTCTGATATCATCATTGCCGCTACACTCATGGACCTGTTTGGCATTGCCCTGTCCCTGGGCACGGTGGCCGCACTGCTCATGCTGATAGGTTATTCTGTTGACAGCGACATCCTGCTTACTACCAGGCTTCTAAAACGACGGGGGGGCACTGATGAAAAGATACGTGCAGCCATGAAGACCGGACTTACAATGACTTCTACTACAATGGCAGCATTTTTTGTCCTCTTTTTGGTCAGCACCTTTGCGGGTCTTATCTCGTCCTTTTCAAGAATAGATATTATAAGTGACATTTCAGCGGTTCTGCTGTTCGGCCTGGTAACAGACCTTATGAATACCTGGATGCTGAATACCGGCATCCTCAAATGGCATCTCGCACGAGGCACACCTGAAAAAAAGGGCAAAGGGGGGCGAAAACGATGAATAGTGAGGAAGGGGAGAAAGGACTGAGCAGCGACCCCAGGGTCATGTTGATGGTAGGCGCGATATTTGTATCACTTATCTTACTGTTTCTGCCTGCAGTGTTCCCTGAACTTGGGGTCGGTGGGCTCAAGTACGGACTGGAACTGGACGGAGGTTCATGGCTCCACCTGAAACCTGAAGGCGCTATAGTGCAGGTCGACGCCGATATGGGACGTATTATCGCACAGGATTACGGGGTGTTCCTGAATGAAACAGTGACAATCACCCAGCAGACCACATCTTCAGTGACCTTTGAAACCCGCCAGTCCGTTACTGCCAAAGGGATAGAATCCCTTGGTTACGGACTGGCAGCGGTATCCAGCAGGGGTGGGGTTTACACAATTGTACTCCAGACAGACGAAAACACAGCGATTATCAAATATCTGGAAAACCAGTACAAAACAGAAGTAGTGTTCTTTGATGACGGGGACGGCATCAGGTATGAGATAAGGAAGAAGACCTCTCCTGATGAACTGGCTGCTATAATGCAGTCGGTTGGGGGTTCGGTGACAGCGTATGAAGACGGGGTATCAATAGCTACCTTAACTGAGACCAAGGAGATACTTGAAGAAAAATTGAACCTGTTCGGGTTGAGCGATGTAAAACCGGTCATCGTAGGGCGGGAATATATATTAATTGACCTGGCAGGAATTGATATTGACACGGCCATGGACCTTGCCGGCACGCCAGGTAAGTTCGAGATACGGGTACAGATTGGCAATAACGAGAGCGTACATGCTGTTTATGGAGAAGACATCCAGACAGTGGGTTACCACAGGATGGATGACAATGTTTGGGGTGTGCCGTTTACCCTGACACAGCAGGGTGCTGAGGCGCTGAGACAGGCGGCGATTGAGACCAATGCGGTCGGTGACCCGGATAATCACGAGATTACCATGTACCTGGACAACAGGGTGATATACAGCGCCCCACTGTCGTATTCGCTGGCACAAAGCATGAAAGTTTATCCAATACAGGATTTGGTGGCATCATTCGGCAGCGATACTGGCAGCGAGGATAATGCAAAGGAACTTGAATCCCATTTGAAGGCAGGGGCACTTCCTGTTAATGTAGAAGTAATAGGTTCAGGCCAGGTGCCTGCATCCCTGGGCAGCCAGTTCAAGGAACTCACTGCCATAGCGGGCCTACTGGCCATTATCACCGTATCGTTTATAGTATTTTTGAGGTATCGCAGAAAGGAGATAATGCTACCGATGATAATTACTTCACTAAGTGAAGTGGTGATGATCCTGGGCTTTGCATCGGCAGTGAAATGGCAGCTTGACCTGCCCGCAATAACAGGTATCATTGCGGTCATCGGTACTGGTATTGACCATCTTGTGGTTATCACTGACGAAGTGCTGTATGAGGGGAAACTGCCGCCTACCAAAGTATACAATGCCAGGATAAACAGGGCGTTCGGTATCATTTTCGCAGCGGGGTCAACCACCACCATAGCCATGATATGGCTGGTATGGATGGGATTCGGCGCACTGAAAGGGTTTGCATTGACCACCATCGTGGGCGTGATGATAGGTGTGCTGATAGCCAGGCCGGTCTATGCCAGGATAATCAAAGAAGTGCTAAAAGAAAGCAAGGATTGAGCATGAGCCGCCCCCCCAATGATGTGATTATCGTCAGGTATGGCGAGATTGCCCTTAAGAGCCGGAATGTGAGGGACCGCTACGAGAAGACATTGATGTCTAATATAACTTCAATGCTGGATGCCATGGGTGCATCGTACGACAGTGTATCCAGGGATTGGGGGCGTATTTACATCCATACCGCCGACCCTGCAGCCGCACAGGCTGCAGCAAGGGTGTTCGGTGTGGTTTCTGTGAGCCTTGCAATAACTTGTGAACCTACGCTGGAATCAGTTTCATCGGTGGCTGCCGATGTGGGCCAGGAGATTATCGGGGAAGGACAGTCATTTGGTATCAGGCCCAGGCGCACGGGGAATCATGATTTTTCCAGCCGTGAGGTCGGGATTGCCTGTGGAGATGCGGTCTGGCAGCGGATAGAGCATCAAGGTCCGAGCGTGGATTTGACCAATCCCGATGTGGAGATATTTGTGGAGGTCAGACAGAACCACGCTTTCGTGTATACCGATGTGGTCAATGGAGTGGGCGGACTGCCCCTTGGCACCCAGGGTAAGATGGTAGCCCTGGTATCAGGAGGTATCGACTCGCCAGTGGCAGCATGGCTCATGATGAAACGTGGTTGTGAGATTATTCCGGTGTATGTCAATAATGACCCATTCTCAGACGAGACCAACAGGCAAAGAGCACTGGAATGTATCAGGGTGCTACAAACATGGGCTCCCGGATATTCCCTAAAAGTCTATGAAGTCCCTGGCGGCGAAGCCCAGGTATCGTTTTTATCAGATTGCCAGCGCCGCTATACCTGTGTGCTGTGCCGCCGGATGATGTATAGAATCGCCGCCGGCATCATGGAAAAGGAACGTGCCCACGGTATAATCACGGGGGCATCCCTGGGCCAGGTAGCCAGCCAGACCTCACAGAACATGCTGGCTGAAACCTGCGGTATTCATGTACCTATTTACCACCCCCTGATAGGTCTTGACAAGACCGAGATTGTGGACATTGCACGGAATATTGGCAGTTATGATGCATCTACCAGGCCTGCCACCTGTTGTACTGCAGTGCCGGAAAAACCTGCCACATCTGCAAAGTGTGGTGATGTATGCGGTGAAGAAGCAAAAATAGATGTTGAAGAACTGCTCAGGACTGCCCTTTCAGGCGCAAAAATAGTTGAACCGTCCGAGTACAGTTAGTTCGTAACGTTAGTTCCTATACTACGTTCAATCATTCTGGATGGTCTCTATCTTGAACATAACACCCAGCCCATTGAGGGTCAACTGGATGCGGTCACCAAAATCGAGTATCTCGTTCACGTCGGTGTTTGAGCCCCATTCGTATACATAATCATAGACTCCCTGCATGGGTTTAAATCCCAGGGACATCAATCTCCGGTTGACCTCAGATGGTCTGCCGCCTTCGCTGTTGAACCAGACTAATAGATATGACTTCATAATCCTCAACTTCAACATGGGTTATACAATATTATGCTTTTTGGTTGTACGTATCGTATAACTCTTAGTAGTCAGGTAAATCCGGCTAAAAGTAGATTTCCAGGGATATATTATAAGCATAGGAATTAACAGTTTACAAGTACATGACAAATTTTGGGTAATATTATGAAGATATTGGGTATGGGTAAAATAATCATAATTGTAGGGATATTTCTCCTGGGGGCACTGCACCCGGCTTTGGCCCAGATGGGTACTGAGCCACTGGTCAATGGTACAAGTCTTTATCTCTCGACAGGCCAGTCATGGACATTCTATCAGGGGTATTCATTTAACCTGATGAGTATAAGCAACAGTGGTGATAAGGTATGGGTGCAGTTGAAGCAGAATGGTACGGTTGTAAAGTCGGCCATACTTTCTCCTGATGAAGTGTTTTATTATAACTCGACCACTCATTATGTTTTGTCGAATCATTCTGTTGAGACCGTGCAGTTAAGTCTCAGGGTGTCCGGTATATATACGGGTGAAGTTGCCGATATTGTAACTTTTTCGCATGTTTACCAATATTACAATCCTGCTCTGCCAGAGCCAACCCCTACACCGACGGCATATCCTGTTAATTCAAATGATTCCAACGTGACAGCTACAACTACGGTTACGGGTGGTTCAGGCATACCAGGGTTCAAAATACTCTCAACAACAATTATAATAGGAATTTGCAGTATATTCTTACGCAAGTTACACAATGAATTTTAAGAAATGTAATATATCATAACAGGAATTTGTCATAAAAATACAGGACAATGTTCTTGAATAACGTGATGGCTATGGAAACTTCAACTGAAAAAGGGTATTTGGATAAAATGAGGCCATACATCGAGATGTTGCGGCCTGAGATAGCTGATATGGACCTGGCGCTCCCGGCAGCCAGTGCTTTGCTTGCAACATACCTTTTAAGTGGGGGTCTGCCTGCCCTTGTCCCGTTTATCCTTGCAGTAGTAGGGGCATATTTTGCAATTACCAGTTCATATGTGTTCAATGACTACTGCGATGTGGATATTGATAAAATAAATCTCCCACAGCGTCCACTCCCATCCTCCCGGGTAACCCGGAACAATGCACTTACTTATGCCCTGGTACTGATACTCGTTGCGGGTACTGTTGCAGCTTATTTAAATCCGGAATCACTGGTAGTATTTATTGTGGCAGCTGGAGTTATCACTATTTATTCCAGTGTTGCTAAACGCTCAACGTTCCTGAGCTTTGTGCCTGTGGGCATCTCATACGGGCTGGTGCCCATTGGTGTCTGGCTGGCTTTTGACCCTGCCGGTATCCTGAAACCGGGCGACGGTGTGATATTGCCCCTGCCTGCAATTTTCCTGGGAATAATGATGTGCGTGACCGACTGGGGTTTTACCTTGAGCGGCGTGGCACGCGATGTGGAAGGGGACAGGGCTAAGGGTGCACCAACAACACCTGTGACCTTTGGCGTGCCTGTAACATCAAAGTTTGTTTTCCTGTGCTGGCTGGCGGGTGTTATTGCCTCACTTGCAATTGGATATACGGCCCATCTGGGTCCGGTATATTTTGCAGGCGCCCTGCTTGGCGGTGGCTGGATATTATGGCAGTCCCTGGATTTTATCAGGAATCCGGAGCCTGAGCGTGGTGGCGAGTTGTTCCTGCAGGGTTCCAGGTACAGGGGTATTATGTTCGGCTCTTTGATAGTTGATGTGCTGCTCCTGATATTCATCAAGTCTACAGGATATCCTTTCATATGGTAATACGGAGTTGCTAATTTGAATACCAATACCGATGCCGATATAGTGGTAATCGGTGCCAGTCCCGCCGGTATAATGGCTGCAAGGGAGGCGGCACGAATGGGTGCTGCGGTCATCCTGGTGGATTCTAAGCAGGATATGGGACATCCACCCCATCCCGCTAATACATTTTTCAAGTTCATGATGGACCGCAGTGGCGAACCCATACTGGATAAGTATGTGGTGAACCGGCTGCGTGGCATGAAAATTATTTCGCCCGGCGGCATGGCCGTTGATATTGAAACGCCAGGATTTTTCATTGACCGCTCAATGTTTGACACTCATTACAGGGATGAACTGGTTAATGCCGGTGTGGATATCAGGACCGGTTCTGAAGTCCTGTCAGTGATACGGGCAGGTGGGCTGTTCAGGATAAGCACGTCTGATGGCGTACTGGTATCCAGGCTGGTGATTGCAGCCGACGGAATTGAGTCAAAGACCGCGGCGCGGATGGGGCTTAAGACCACACAATATCCTGGCGATATTGCCTGGGCCATGGAATCTGAAGTTCGGGCGCCGGGTATAGGTGAGCCTGACATGTTTGAATATTATATCGGGAAGCATTCTCCTGGCTGGAAGTCCACTTATTCGCCGGCCGGGGGCGACCGGGCTACACTGGGTGTATATGTGAGGCGTCACGGCAGGGATGTATCTGATTTCTTTGACAGGTGGGTGGAGCGGTTCGCCAAACTGAAAGGGTACGGGAAGGATGATATCGAAATCATTGCCAGATACACGGGCGGAGACCCCATAGCCACGGTACCGCACCAGCTGGTGGCTGACGGGTTCATGGTTACGGGTGGGGCGGCAGGCCAGAGCGGTATCGGTTACGGTATGCGGGCCGGACAGATATGTGGTGAGGTGGCTGCGGCTGCAGTTACAGCGGATGATGTTTCAAAAAAGAGATTGCGGGAATACCCGAAACGCTGGGGGGGGGAGTTTGCCAGTGAGTACTGGATGGGAAGGATAGGGCTTGAACTGGTGCGCAAGATGACCAATCAGGAGATCGATACCGTGGTGTCGGTGTTCGCCGGGCGCGACCTGTCATCACTTAAGGGAACGCCGCTGGTTCAGGGTGTGAAGACCGGGCTGTTCGTGGCGCGTCATAAGCCGGGTGCGCTGTGGGCGTATAGGGCGCTGCTGCGGCGGAAGTGAAGGGGATATTTTCGTAGTGTGCATATTTTATGCAATTGATTTACTATGGGCAGAAATAACAATTTGTTGAGGAATGTAGTTGACTTTTAAAGTTCAGTCGTTCATTTTATACGCGCAATATCTTCCCTTAATAGTGCTCTAAAACCAGCCTGCTGGAAATGCTCATCTGATGTTAATGCATTTTTCAGACCTTGATCATCCATTACAATAAATGAAATACAATATGTTAACCCCCATTCTTTATCATCCCGTTTTTGATATAGGCCTATAGCACGATGCAGTAGTGTATTTTCAACAGGAATTACATTGATGTTGTAAGTGCTGTATAAGCTATCGATAAAAGCAACTGCAGCAGAACGGTTAGAACGTGCCAGCGAGTTACCAATTTCAATCAATATTGCTTCTTTTTAAAACACTTCA
The DNA here is from genome assembly GCA_022353185.1 of ANME-2 cluster archaeon. GTDB lineage: Archaea > Halobacteriota > Methanosarcinia > Methanosarcinales > Methanocomedenaceae > Methanocomedens_B. Next base: position 24,528 of record JAKRWB010000123.1, read on the forward strand.
TTTGCAGTACGTGTTAACGGGAGTATCGCTTTGGCTTGTTCATGATATTTATCGTTTTGATTGAGTAAGGCCAGTACAAATGCTGTATCCATGAAAATACGGCTTGCATTCATACTACTGCCTTTTGTTTTGCTTTGGTGTGCCATATAAATAATGGTCGTGTTCTTCAGACCAATCTTCTGGTCCATCAATTTTTCCAGAAAATTCACTTAGTACTTCCCAAAGGCTCTGCTTGGCTATTGATTCTTCATCCTCAACTGTAATAAGATAACGAACATTTTTTTTCAGGTCTACTGACTCTTCAGGTCTTAGGACTTTCCCGTCAAAGTGAGCATGTAATGTGTGTGTTCTGACTGAATTCATGATACAATTTATCTATCTGATGTTACTAATGTCTTTAGATTTTCAATACCTGTACCTTCTCATCCACATACCAATCTTCTTTAACCAACATTATTTCCACCTTACAATCTCCACAATCCGCCGCTACCTCATCCGCTCGCATTCTGGCACCAGGCGCAACAACATATAGTTTTACCTTGTCCAGATTCACATCCCAACCAAGTTCCCTGACCCTTGGCGCAAGGAGGTGCCTGTGCTTATACATCCAGTCCACATAGGATATGCCCTGCACAATTGCAGCGTTCAGGTCAGACGCATCCTTTTTTACCTCTACCACAACAAGCGCACCATTGCTTCGTTCCCGTGCAACAATATCAACATGTTCCCTGCCGAACTGCCGGTTCCGCTTCACCTTTCCGACCGGTGTTTCATAATAGAGGAAATCGAGCCCGAGTTCCGGCAGATCGCCTGCACTCATCTGCTCGACCAAAAGGCAGTGTAGCCATTTTTCCATGTAACCGATGACGTTCGGGCGGCGCAGTGCGAGGAGGGTTTGAGATTGTTCGAGCAGGTGCGCTCTGATATCGGAATCTGATATTGGGTTTGGATTTGCGCTGTTAAAGACATGTTCGCTTTTTTCCTGCCTAACACTCCGGCGCCCGGTGTTGTGGATGTTCTTTATGAGTGTTAGATTGAAAGCTGCTGGGTTCACGCGCACCTGAGCGACTTTCAGCCCGCTGATTATGAATGAAAATCCATTTTTTCGACTGAAGCACTGCACTTTTTGCTCTTCAAGCGACTTGCCCACCTGAAGGATCTCTATGCATTGCTGCCGAAGTGACGGTGAAGAGATGACATCCATGTGCTCGTCAAATGACTTCCACAGTCCATCTGTGCCGTCGAACCCGCCGATGACCGGCTCTTCCGGCATGCGTTCTTTCTTTGCGGCAGCGGGTGATTTCGAGAGTTTGATCTTGCCGTCGGATTTTATATGCGCCCGGTTGCTATATATGCGGGCGGCGGCCTCGGTTGTTGGTGGGTGCTGCCGGCGGGGGCATGGCTGTTAAAATATATAATTACTTTAATTTTTAAGCTAGAGAGTGCACAGAGCCTTGTTGCTTTTCTCTGTGCCCTCGTGCTCTCGGTGGCTAATATTGAAAGGACCCTAGCCCACGCGCCTTCTTTCGCCCTACCATCGCCCATCTGCCCCACAACTTATTAAACCCGTAAAACGTTGTACGAAAGTGCACAATTATTATCATTAAAGGAGGTAAAGCCATATGGAAAGCACGTTTACCGCAATATTTGAGAAAGCCGATGATTGGTATATCGGATATGTTGAAGAATTGCCTGGAGCTAACACCCAGGGAAAAACTCTCGAAGAAACTCGTGGAAATCTTCGTGAAGCAATCGAATTAATCTTGGTCTCCAACAGAGAACTTGCGGAGAAGGGATTAACAGGTAAGCAATTTGTTCGAGAAGAAATCAAGGTTGCTGTCTGATGAAGCGACGGAAACTGCTTCTCCATCTGGAGAAGCATGGGTGCAAGTTTCTTCGTGAGGGTGGGAATCATACTGTCCTCTACAATCCATTGAACATGAAGACATCTACTGTTCCCCGCCATACCGAGATTGTGGATGCTCTTGCTAAAAAGATATGCAAGGACCTGGAAGTACCACAGCTCTAAATCATGCGCACCATCGTATAACACGGTGTGTATGTGGCCCACACTTTCAACGCTTGCTCAACCCCACAACCTGCGCCCGGTTGCTATATATGCGGGCGGTGGCCTCGGTTGTTGGAAATTGCTGCTGAGGGGTATGGCTGTAGAAATATATAATTCATTCAATATCTAAAACCGCAGAGGACGCTGAGTGCGCAGAGTGTTTTTCCATTTCTCTGTGTCCTCGGTGCCCTCTGTGGCTTGTATTAAAATGGTATCCAGCCCCCACCTCATTCTCACACATCTACAATCCCCTGCCGCCCAGCCTCTTTGCGCTATACCCTGCCACCGCAGCCCGTCAGGGCGGCAGTGTGGCAGCCAGCCGTGTGGATTGATGTTACTTGAGTCTGTAGAGTCGTGAATGCGAAAAAGAATATCCACTCTTGATATGAGCCCTGTCCCCCTTACTGCACGGGTACCTGAGTAGGGATGGACATACGCTGGTGCAGAAGATAGTTTTATCAATTTCCCTGATAACTATATGCCACATATGACCGACCTGAAAATCCTTGTAATAAATAACTACGGGCAGTTCTGTCACCTCATCCACCGTGCCGTCCGCGACCTGGATGTGGAGACCGGCATCATTGCCAATACCCTGTCCAATGATGAGATCTTGGCCATGGAGCCAAACGGCCTGATATTGAGCGGCGGCCCCACAATAGACCGTATAGGCCGGGCCGGGGAGATGGTCCGGGAACTGGAGCTGCCCATACTGGGCATCTGCCTGGGACACCAGTTGATGGCCAGAGCTTACGGCGGCGAGATAGCTACCGGGCAAAAAGGAGGATATGCTGCCATACAGGTGGATATACTGGACGAGGATGAGATCTTGAAAGGGATCGGTCCCACCACCAGTGTATGGGCATCCCATGCCGATGAGGTCACCAAGCTGCCGCCTGATTTTATACAGCTGGCCCGCAGCGATGCATGTGAGGTCGAGGCCATGCGGCATAAGGCTAAACCGCTGTTCGGGGTGCAGTGGCATCCTGAGGTCAGCCATACAGAGAAAGGGGATGAGCTGCTGGAGAACTTTTTCAGGGTGTGTGAGCACCATTAAATGTCATGGTAATAGATGCCGATCATAAGTTCAAGACTGCCAGAAAGACACATCTGTTCCTGAATGATCCATATGGACTGGTATCGATCGATGTTATGAACAAATGCAATAGTCACAAATTATACTTTGGCAAAAATATTTATTATCTTTTCACGGGCTTTTTTCATTTCGGCAATAATCAGACTGATATTTGCATCTGTATCAGTTAGTGTAGTAAGTATTGAATTTGGATCAGCTTTAATTATAATAATCTTACCTTTTTGTGCATTGAGCAGCAAATATTCTATATTCCCTTTGTTCAGTTCTTTTGCTGTATGAACAGCTGATCTAGTTAGCATGGCAACCAGAGCAGCGATGGTACCAGCATCAATATTGTATGAGTTAATCTTTTGTGCTATCATAAGTCCATTGTTTGATGTTAATACAGACGCTTGAATAGCATCTATGGAAACAATATCATTCATGACTTCCTCAAGCATTTTAGAGATTGTTATTTTAATCACCTACAGAAATATGTATAAATTGCTGATTGAATATCTATTACTTTTGCAGTAGTCATTCATCGCCCCACATCTTAACTGCGGTCATTGCCAGCAGATAAATGCCTATAACTAAAACGAATAGATGTATGAAAACAAATATCCTGCCAAGCCAGGCCCATTCTTCATACAATCCAATAAATGAATAGTATGCTCTAAAAATTGAACCCAGCACCATCACAGCTCCTGAAAAGGAAACTAAAAACCAGCCTCGTCTGAACACAAGTATACTGAACTTCTTTGCTGCATAGTAAGAGATTAATACTATGCAAATTCCCATTCCCATATTCAGCATTTCAACAATTGTTGCACTATTAATTTCCATATAGTCCTCTCCTATAAATTTACATCAATTTATTCTTATTTATTAAATCTTATGATTTTGTACTCCTATACCTGCAGCAGACCGCACACCTGAATGCTACTTGTCAAAACAGATGTGACACTCGCATATTTCATCCCCATGGGTAAGTTGTTTAATGGGTTTAATTTTCACATCCTCCTTAAAAGTGTATTCAATCGCTCCTCTCAAAAGACCTCTTACTAATTGACACATGTCAGTGTTAAACTCTCCACCTGCATGCGCCAGACTGCATTTATTGACTGTATAGCAAACTGAGTTATTATCTACATTTTCCCATTCAGATATCCTGCCGATCTTTGAATCAAGTGTAGAGAATGCTTCTTGAAATGTCTTTATGTCCCATTCGCTTATATCATGCTCTCTGGCGTATTCTTTAAAGATACGTTTACTCATCGTGTACCCAAAAACACCTGGATACCCGTGGCTGTCTCTTGATTGTTCTAGATTGTTTATATACGTAAGGAATGTAACAATTTCCTTATCAAAACTGCTGTTTGATCGGTTCAGTTTCTCAATAATTTTTAAAATCTTCATGCCCATTTCATTCAAGTGCTGGAATATTATCAGGTTTCTGGTGGATTTTACAATATAGGTATGCCCATTTGCCTTGAACTGATTCAATAATATTTTTTCCAGGGTATTCACAGCATTTGGATTTTTATAATTGTGGAAGACCTTGACAGTGTCCCCTTCAATATCGACATTCTCAGCGATCATTGAGGTTTCATACACTTCTTTTAAAATGTAGAGGAACTCACGGTGCGGAATATCTTTAATATGACGTTTAGCTATTAATTCAATACCTATTTCTCCAACAGGGATTTCATTTGCCAGCAATTCTTCGAAAGTGTCTTTATGCACCGCTATAGTCTTGTAATTACTATCTCGATATTTTTTCACAATTGCCTGCCAGAAGCCGGGCTTTTTTTCAATTTCAGAAAAAAGGTCCTGCATGATTCCCAGATGTTTGTTAAGGTCGTTGATAGCTACTTCTTCACTGACTCTTAGTTTATATATTAACTCAATAGCAGTCTTTCGCTTGTGTATATCATCAATACCAAGGTGTTTTTCAACTGCGAGGTACAGTGACATTATTTTTGCACACAAGGATATCAAGGGATAATATTCACCCTTTATTGTTAGCACTCCAGTAGTCGGATCATTGTCAGTATCGTAGTCTAAACTCAATTCAATTTTCCAATCCAGTTCTTTAAATTTAACATTGAAAAATTTAACTGTTTCAGATACCGAATTGAACAATGATGGGTCTGCGATTTCAGACAGGATTTCTTTATCCGGGATTATGCCGAGTGTTTTTATGAGAAGATAATTAGCTATCGAAGAATCAAAAAGCATCACTCTGTCCGAATGATCCAAAGCAATCTTTTTATCAATCGCCAGGTCGATTATATCACGTATGGCTGCACTAAAATTTCCCTCATGCTTTGTGAGAAATGGTTTTATTTTATCGTAGTCTTTTTTTTCTATCGAGATGTGTTTCCTAATAACCATATTTTAGTATCCATTGTAAATTTGTTGGCAATTGCACAGAGTGATGATACTTAACACCGGACGATAATCGCTACTGATGCTGTAATAGACAATTTTGTATGATTGCATATTTATTTTTTACCCTTAGATTTTAAATTGATAAAAATTTTTGTACAATAATGCTTTAATACGACTGAATTTGATTTGTGTGAGCTAATCTATCAAGTTTTTTTTCCAATTATTACTTTCGCTTTATCAATCTCAAATTCAAACCATGAAGTAGGTTTAGGGAAAATACCAACTATTCTTATTA
>JAKRWB010000124.1 GCA_022353185.1 ANME-2 cluster archaeon
TGATTTAACTCTGAAATTACTGGTGACTGAGCTTTATACGAATTAATATCTTGATTTAAACAAATAATATAAAATGATAATTTATGTTTAATAATACCTAATATACTAGTACATGACTATCGGCTATTTTAAATTTTAAGGAAAAATAAACTGCATCACTTTTAAATACATTCCCCTCCATCTTTTACTTATGGGTCTAAGTAGTTCTATAAGTGGCATTGGTAAGAGAGAGCAGTTGATACTTGATGTAATAACTGATGTAAAGGAATCTAAGCAGTCGGTAAGAAGATATTTTTCCACTCATGACGTAGCATTCAGTTTACGTCAATATCAAACTTATCTAAAAGCATATAGAGGGAAGGGAATAAACGGTTTATGCGATCACAGAGAAGATGGTAACGCAAGGAAGATCACACCTGAAATAGAACATTATCTTATCGGGCTGCTTGAAAATAATAGGGAGTTATCGGTTTCTGATATTATATCACAAATCAATAAAAGGTTTAACATAGATGTAAAACCCAGGATAATCAATAATTTCAGGAAAACGCATGGGCTTGAGCGTATTATCAAACCTGTTTCGCGTACAGAACAACTACAATTTGCCGGATTTGAGATTATTTCCGCACTCGCATATCATACAGGGATAGTTGATGCTTGGTCGGATGTGATAAAAAAGCATATCGAGAGCATTAAAGATACAAATATTTTTAAGGAAAACCAGCAACTTGGTGCTGATCACTCATCTGAACGAAACAAGGGGAGATTCACTGCAGATTATAACAAATTAAACGATGTTCGCACAGCAAAGTTCAATTCAATTGAAGACAAAGTTCGGCATAAAGACCTGTCACGTCTACAGTTATTAGATACACAAATGAAAACAATCTCAAGAAAAAACCTTGCAGTGTTATCCTTACCCTTAATAACTCTAAACGGAAGCATACGTAACATAAATAAAAGCATCGGCAACGCTCTGAAACAGATATGTGGATACAATTATAAACACGCCACAATTGACAAATATCTGAGAGAACTCAAATATCTAAGGATATCCTCAAATTTCATCAAAGCTACAGCAGACTTTTGGATTAAGTTCTGGGGCGAACTTAATAATGAGCACCCAACGTTGTTATGCTACTACCTCGATGGCAATACAAAACCAATATGGTCAAGTAAGAGCTGTAAGAAGAGCAAAGTCACCATGCTTGGGCGTGTAATGAATTGTATGGAGCAAGTATTTGTTCACGATTCTTTTGGTCATCCAACCTATTTCCAAACTTATTCAGGTAATGCAGATCTTGGAAATAAAGCGCTATCGTTGATGAAAGATATAGAAGATTATCTGAAAGCGGTTTCATCGGATGGAAAGGTAAATCGTGTGATGATAATGGATAGTGCCGCCAATGGAGTATCTACATTGAGGAGCATTGCAAACTCCGATTACTATTTCATTACCCTGCTGGACGAAAACCAGATCAATCCAAGAAAATTCAAACATATTCAACCACCGGCAAGATATGAACATGGAGATGCTGATTTGAGTGAATGTGTTGTTGAGCTAATCGATTCAAAAGAACCAGAAGAATATATCTTTGAGTGTAGAGGCATAATCATCGATTGGGATAAAGGAAAACGAACCGTTGCCGTGACAAATTTACCGACACAAACAATTGATGAATCAGGTGTTGTCAAATCATACTTTGATAGATGGCCATTACAGGAATTGCAGTTCAGGTCGATGAAGTCGGCTGTTTCAATCCATAGGGTGATGGGGTATGGTAAAAAGAAGATTCCAGATGAAAATATGCGAGAAAAACAGGGTCAAGTGAGAAAAGGAATTGATAAAATCTGTTCTGAACTGAAGGAAGTACTTCATGAAATTGGAAAGTTGAAGCAAGACCTCGCATTACTCTATAAAATAGAAAGAATGCTTAAAGAAAAAACTAGCATAGAGGATGGCGAGCGTGGGGGAAACGCCGATATTCTATCTGCAATGGAAACATGTCAAAAAGAAATAAATCGCATAAAACGTTCGATAAACAAGCTCAAAAAACCCAATAAAGTAAAATTCGATAAGTTGCAAAAATTAAGAAAGGAGTGGAAACGGATACAAGGGAAGGATTATGTATATGCTGTAGATGTCGAACTTGACCAACTGATCACGTGTTTCCGGATGAGTTTTGTAAATCTATGTAGCTTCTTTTTGTCACATTGTATCAAGGATGGAAATATGGAACTTCAAACACTTATTCAGTCTTTTTTCATGCTGAGTGGATCAGTAACTGAAACAAAGAGTGAAAGAGTTATTACATTGAATAGAAATCCAAAAGAACCTGATATGATGGAAAAGTTGGCTTTAGGATTAGACGTTTTAAATAGTTTCAATATCATGAATATTGATGGGAAAAAATATTCATTCGAATTATTCAAGTGATGAAGTTTAATTTGCTCAATTATTAATTTAGCCGATAGTCATGTATTACCCAAAATCCATAATAACCCGTATTATAGGGATTTCTGAATAATGTTCTATTATATAAAGTTTGCACCACATTTATAGTTTGTTGTGA
>JAKRWB010000125.1 GCA_022353185.1 ANME-2 cluster archaeon
CTTAATGGACGGGTGATTGAATTTAAGTGATTTGTCTAATTTAACTTGGTCGAAAAATCAAAATGGCCGAAAGTCATGTCTTAACTGATTGTACACAAAATGGGGTTCACTCCATTTCATGTCGGTAAGGTCTACGATAAGACCAATTTTGACTAAATCGAACACTACAAAATATATCTGGTTAGGTTCAAGTTTAACGTATTTATCACGTGAATAATGCTGCTTTATGCAATGGAGATAAATGAAGTCCGCGATCTGCATCTGTTGAATCCTTTCCAATTGTGTCTTTCTGAACACATCTTGCTTAATGCGTTCAAGATGTTCTTTCATGAGTTTCCGCAATTGGCTTGTGAAATAGGCAATGGCGGATAACAATGTATATCCGAACAAGGTTCGCATATACATCACTCAGGTCGAACTCCGCAATCGTCAGTTATTTTCTCCCACATTTTATCAATAAACTATCCAATGAGCTTCTAATCTCACCTATATTCTTGTTACTCATGCGTATATATTTTTTATCTCCAACCCCACACGCCCATTTTGGAAAAGTCTATATTACATCAATCCATAAAATTCAAAATCATTAAGGGTGATTATTCTGCTGGAAGCAAAAAACCTAACCAAAACATTCGGCGGCCTTGTAGCCGTGTCCGATGTGGACATCTATGTAGGTCAAGGAGAGATAGTAGGTCTGGTAGGACCCAACGGTGCCGGAAAATCCACCCTCTTAAACCTCATCAGCGGCATATACCGCCCCGACTCTGGCTCCATCATTTTCAACGGTAACGACATTACCAAAATGCCCCCTTTTAAAGTGTGCAAACTGGGTATCACCAAAACCTTCCAGTTGATACATTCATTCCCTGAAATGACAGCACTGGAAAATGTAATGGTAGGAGCCCTGTTCGGCGACGAGGACAACGGCAACATGAAAGGTGCACAGAACAAAGCAATCGAATTGCTCCAGTTCATAGGATTTTCAAAAAATAAGATACACCTTCCAGTCAAGAACCTGAACCTCATGGAACTCAAGTACATACAACTGGCCCGCGCCCTGTCCACCAACCCAAAACTCATCCTGCTGGATGAAGTGACCACAGGCCTCAATCCAAAAGAAAGCCTCCAGGCCATAGAACTAATAAAAAAGATGCGCGACAACGGCACATCGGTCCTGATGGTAGAGCACATAATGCGCGTAATCATGGGAGTATCTGACCGTATCGTAGTGCTGGATTACGGGAAGAAGATTGCTGACGGTACCCCTGAAGAGATTGCAAACAACGAAAAAGTAATTGAATCATATCTGGGTGAGAAGTATATCTTTTAAGGAGTTATGGAATGCTCAAAATTGAAAATATCAATGTCTCCTACGGTTCTGTAAAAATCCTATGGGATGTGAATTTCCACATAGACGAAGGAGAGATTATTACTATTATCGGTCCCAACGGTGCAGGTAAGACTACCATTGTCAAGACCTTAATGGGACTGCTCAAACCCACATCAGGAACAATCGAATTCAATGGAAACCCCATCCACAAGGCACCCACACACCAGATCGTAAAGGATGGAATCGCCCTGGTACCGGAAGGAAGGGAACTGTTCCCCAGAATGACCATAATGGAAAACCTGCAAATGGGAGCATACACCTCTGATGAAAAAGAAGAAACCCTGAAATGGGTGTTCGACCTGTTCCCTAGGTTAGAAGAACGGCAAAAACAGTCTGCTGGTACCATGAGTGGCGGCGAGCAGCAGATGCTGGCCATTGCAAGGGGTCTGATGTCCCGTCCTAAACTGTTGATACTCGATGAACCGTCCCTGGGGTTAGCACCGATAATGGTCAAAAAGGTGTTCGAGATTGTCAAGACCCTTAACAGTCAGGGTGTGACCTTGCTACTGGTGGAACAGAACATCCATCATGCTCTTGAAGCTTCAAACCGGGGATATGTACTTGAAACGGGGCGCATAACCCTTGAAGGGGCAAGCAGTGAACTGCTTGACAATAACCACGTCAAAGAGGCGTATCTCGGGATGTAATGCCCGATACTTTATTTATTAACTTTTTCATCAACGGCATCAAGCCTTTGGGTAAGAACAGTATCTCAAGTACCAGTATCAATCCCAGGATTAGCAGTCGGTCAATGCTCATCCCCATCATTCCCATCTGTTCCCATATGAGGTTTATGACCAGTGCACCTATGATGGGGCCTCCGATAGTACCGATTCCTCCGCTTATTGTCATGATTATGGGCATAAAGGAATTATGTATGCTGAATATCTCGGGGTTGATGAAATAATTATAAGGAGCAAACAGTGCTCCTGCAAACCCTGCCATAAAGGTACTTATCATGAATGCTATCAGTTTATAGCGTGTGATATCTACACCCATCATGCCTGCTTCAGCCTGGTTCTCCCTTATGGCTGCAAAAGCAAAGCCTATCTTTGACCTGATTACCAGATGGGATGCCAGTATTGTTCCCACCATAGCAAAGAAGAACAGGTAATAATATTGATCTCGCGAAACAATATTTGGTGAATATATTCCAAGGCTGCCGCCGAGCATATGTGGGTCCAGGTTGCCGGATACCCCTACAGCAACAAGTAAACCGTTTATGGCCTCAATAAAGACCGATGACTCATTTACCACTGCCGCCATAATTATGGCAAAACCAAATGTAACAAGTCCCAGGAACCATTCTTTTAACCTGACACATATTACCCCCAGGAACAAACCTACCAGTGATGCAGCCAGTGCGCCCATTAACACGCTAACTACGGGTGTGACACCGTTTATAATCAAAATAGTGGAAGCAAAAGCTCCTATACCAAGAAAAGCCGCATGTCCCAGGGATGCCTGCCCGGAATATGCAAGCAGGTTCCAGCTTGTTGAAAACATGATGTAGAAGAATGTGAGAATTATAATCCTGTTAAAGAAATCATCGGTTATCACCATAGGCAGTATCAGTCCGATTATTACCAGTAATATGTAGGCTGAGTATACGGACACTGCATATTTACGAACGAGTTCTGTTACAGTCATCTCAGTGTTCCTCCCCGAAAAGGCCGGTCGGTCTTATTATCAGCACAATTATCAGAAGTACAAATGCTACCGCATCTTTCCATGCCCCACCGAAATAGAAAATAGTGAAATTCTGCACCAGTCCAAGCATCAGTCCTGCGATGATAGCACCTGGTATGCTACCAAGACCGCCAATAATAATAACGGTGAATGCCATGATACCGGGTATGGTTCCCATATATGGGTTGAACGGGGACAGGATACCGGTAATAGTGCCCGCCGCTGCGGCAAGGGCCGCACCAATGCCGAAACTTAACATATACATGTGGTTGACATTTACACCCATTAACATGGCTGCCTCATGGTTCTGGCTTGTTGCTCTTAGCGCCCGGCCCACATCGGTCTTTGTAAGGAATAAATATAGGCAAATAAGTATCAATGCCGTAAAGGCAATGGCTATAAGCCGGTCATAGGTTATGTTCAACATTCCCAGATCCAGGGTAGCTGAACTGAATGAGCTGTTGATCTTCCTGATGTCATCGGTCCATAATTTCACGGCTGCATTTTGAAGAATATAAATTAATCCCAGACTTAAGAATATCTCGTTAAGTTTTCCAGTACCCAGTACCTTCCTGAAACCATAACGCTCTATTATAACCCCAAAAACACCCACGAGTATCATTGATATAAACAGAATAAAGTATGGATTAAGTCCTGTGTAGTAATAAACCCAGAAACTGGTAAAAGCGCCCAGCATCATGATTTCACCGTGGGCAAAGTTCACCACTTTCATGACGCCGAATATCATGTTCAGGCCCACTGCCATGAGCACATAGATACATCCGGCGGTCAGCCCCCAGATGAATATCTGTAATAATGTCGTGATTTCAGCCATTTTTTAAAAAATGAAAAAAGTAAAAAGGTGGATTATTCATCCACCAATTTCATATTTGTCTGGCAATACAAAGTCCTGGCTCTTGAGATCTTCGGGGAGGACTATGACAGGTATAAGTTCTTCTGTCTCCTCGTCCCAGAACATCTGTTCAATGAATATCCTTGGTGATATTTCATTATATTCATCAAAAGAAATGTTCCCGCCTTCCATCAAAATGAGCATCTCCGGTTCATTGGTCTGTTTGATGGCATCTCTGACATCGGTCCTGTCCAGAGTGCCTGCACGCTCAATTGCAGACTTTACCAGATAGATGCCGTCATAGGTATCAGCGCCCATCATACCGGGCATTACACCCCATTTAGCAAGGTATGCTTCCCTGTATGGTCCCATCAGTTCAGTGTATTCGGGAGCATAGGGTGCAAACTTGCTCTCAAGCAGTTGGCCGTCGCCCCATTCTCCCAGGAGTTCATAGAACGCCGGGTCTTCGTTACATTCAACTGCCATATAAACCGTATTCAAACCTACATCCCTCTGTCCCTGGATAAAGATATTGGCAGTATCCGGCACAAAACCAACAGTGTACACAGCATCAGGTTTGGCACCTGCTATCTTGGTGAGATATGCATGGAAGTCAGTCTCAGTCCCAGGATACTTCTGCTGTTCCACTAACTCTATGGGCAGGTTATTTTCCTCAATATATGCCACGCTGGATTCAATAACGCCTTTTCCATAAGCATCGTCGCGGTATATCAGGGCCAGTTTCAGGTCCCTGTCTGCAGCAACCAATGGTTTGAGTTCGTCTACAAAGAACTGCAGGATAGGTTGGGAATAGTCATCAGTGGTCGAGCAATAGTGGAAGAAATAACTGGTATCGACCTCAGTCCTTCTTGTAACCTGAGCACTGGACGCACCGGTAATGACGTATGGCACCTTACCGGCGGCAGGCACCTGGTTAGCCAGCGTGACTCCGCTGGAGAAACCGCCCACCAGCACTACAACATTCTCGCTGGTGATCAACCGCTCCACTGCAGTCACACCTTCGATTGGCGAGGTCTGGGTATCTCCTTCCACCAGTTCCAGTGGGATTTTCACACCATATTCTGATACAAACACTCCACCATCGGCGTTTATCTCTTCAACTGCAAGTATGGCAGCCTGTTTCATGTCTTTACCCACATCAGAAGCTCCACCTGATAACGGTGCCACCAAACCTATCTTGATGGACTCCGGTACCGTGGCCTCATCAGAGGGACCAGTACAACCTGCAGCAATAATAGCTGCAAGTATCAATAAAATAATCAATATTTTCCCATTAACAACTTTCATTATTAGCATTCCTCCTATTAGATAAATAGAATATAATGAATATTAGCCATGTTAGTTGTTAACAATTCACTATATAAATCTTTCGAGTTTTAAAAAAGCGGAAATATTTCACAGGTTGGATATAATTACCGGCTCGCCATGTCTTGAAAAATGAAATTGTACGGAACCATACATTTATGTCTCAATCTATGCAGTCGGTTTGTGTTCAAAGGTAGCAATGCCTGATACATCCAACCCTTTATATCTCATCAAATAGATACGGTTCAATTGTAAATATTCAAGGGAGGAAGCATTATGGAAACTGGTATGCCAGTAAAAGAGATTATGACAAGTGATCCCATTTCTGTAGATATAAATACCAAAATATCAGATGCTGCAAAAACGATGGTTGAACTGGATGTTGGCAGTATTATAGTGACAGAAGGGAACAATCCAGTAGGGATATTAACCGAACACGATATGGTCAAGAAAATCATCTCAAAGAATAATGTTCCAGATTCATTTACCCTGAAGAATGTAATGACAACCCCGCTCATCACTATTGACGCTGATGAAGATATCCAAAAAGCCAAAGACCTGATGCTCAAAATGCACATCAGGAGGATACCTATTGTCAAAAACAAAAAACTGGTGGGGTTGGTGACAGACACAGACCTGGTCTCGGTATCTATCGAGATGGGGAATATTTTGTCTGAACTTATCAACATGCACAGGGAAAGAAACATTGGATCCGAAGGTGAAATACCTGAAATGATTAGCAGGGGGGTCTGTGAAAACTGCGGTCGATATTACGATAACCTTGACTATTTAAATGGGGCCCTTATGTGCGAATCTTGCAGGGAAACCGAATAACCCATAGTAAAGGGAGTTGTTTTTATTAGCTTAAAGAAAGTTTTGGAAGTGATGGATAATCATCCGGTCTCAATAAATATCAATGACTATGTGACTCATGCCCGCCAGTTGATGCGTGATTACCACATGACATTGCCTGTGGTGGATGACAATAAAGCAGTGCAGGGAATAATATCCGAACAGGACATACTCAATATTACCTCTACAAAGTCAAATGTCACTGTGAAAGGATATACCACAGAAATCCCGGTCATAACCGGTGATATGGATATAAAGCAAGCTGTAGCCATCATGATACAATCAAAGACAAGTGTTGTGCCTGTGCTTGAGTCCACAAGAAATCGAAAACTTTGCGGTGCCCTATCCATAGCTGATATATTCAAGAATCTGGACCAGTCAGATGTACCTGACCGACAGGTGAAGGAATTTATGACGCAAAAGGTCAAGACTTGCTCAAGCGACGACCATTTGGCAAAGGTTTGGACCAACATGGTGGAGAAAGGATATTCTGGTTACCCTGTGTTAGACAATCATAATATGTTAGTGGGTATGGTCACCAGGTATGATATTATCAAATCCGGAGGTATAAGGATAGAAAGGGAAGATGAACACGGTAGCAGAATAGGGACTTCATCAAGAATTTCGCATATCATGAGTAAGCCAGCTTATACCATCACTCCAGAAGCATCATTAAAAGAAGCCATTGAAATGATGTTAAATCTGGATGTTGGGCGCCTGTGTGTCACAAACCGCGAAAAACTGGTGGGTATAATTGACAGATATGATATCGCAAAGGCATGTATTAATGAAATACAATGAACCTGAACCGAACTAAGCAGGCTGTCCCAAAACTCAAGATATGTGTACAATTTGAACATTTTGAATTCTAATTCGGCAAATATTTAGCCAGATGAAGCTAATAATTGCCTGATTGGGACAATCAACGACACAATTATACCATGTGAATTTGTTTTGGGACAGCTTGTAAGGTGTATTATATATTTCAGGGGAATTGATAATCCGAAATATTTTTCGAATGGTAAAATCAGCATATGTTTTAAATATGAAGTAATAATTGTTGAGAATGTTCTTTTAATGAAATTCAAATAAATGGTTATTAACAATTCGGTGGAATTATGAAAAGACAAAACAATAGCAAACCTGATGTTAGAGGATTGAAGAGTTCTGGTGTTATGGACCGGGGAGCAATTAATTTTAAATCAAGGTTGGCGAACCACGAAGGCGATATCATGGCCTTAGCTTCAAAAGACGTTATCACCCTCCCCCCCACTGCCAATATTATGACAACGGCTAAAACGATGGTGAAACATGGATTCAGACGTGTTCCAATAGCAGATGCGGGCACCAACCGGTTGGCGGGTATCGTCACAAGTTTGGATATTGTAGATTTTTTAGGTGGAGGTCTCAGACATAACCTGGTAAAGGACAAGCATAATGGCAACCTTGCTGCTGCCATCAATGAGAATGTGAAGGAGATTATGGAGGAAGATGTGGTCAGCATGAACATTAATGACACCATTTCCCAGGCCCTTGTCACTATGATAGAACAAAATATTGGCGGCTTTCCCGTAGTGGATGATGATAATAAGGTGGTTGCAATTCTTTCAGAGAGAGACTTTGTCAGAACAATTGCCAATGTCACTACATCAAAGCAGGTTAAAGAATATATGAGTGAAAAGGTAGTCACTGCCAGACCTGACATGCCTGTGGGTGAAGCCACCCGGACCATGATTATAAAAGGATTCAGGAGGATACCTGTAGTTAGAGAAAATGTTCTTTTGGGTATTATAACCGCTTCTGATATTATGAGATACCTTGCTTCCGGTGATATTTTTCAAAAGCTCATAACAGGGAATGTGGAAGACGCATTTAATGTACCGATAAAAAGTATGATAATGCGTGATATTGTGTGTACCAGTTCAAATGTTGATATTGGTAAAGCAGCCGGCAAGATGCTGGATAAAAAAGTTGGGGCACTGCCTGTAATAGATGATGGTGAGTTATGCGGTATCATAACTGAACGGGATATTGTCAGGGCACTTGTAGATTAATTGAATGCCAGAGGAGGTATAAAAATGAAGGTTAAGGATATAATGAGCACACCGGTCTACATAATCGGAGCCGATGAACCGATATCGCGAGCAAGGAACCTGATGATGAAACATAGCATCAGCAGGCTCGTAGTTGTTAAAAAAATACCGCCTGACGTATCAACGTTAAAATCTACTGAAATGATACCTATAGGCGTTGTGACCAAAACCGACCTGACCCATCGATTGGACCAGGCAGAACCAAAATGGCGCCGACGCCCCATTGACAATATTCCTGTCAATATAGTAATGACACATGACCCGGTAACCATATATCCTGACGCCACACCAAAGCAGGCAGCAGAGATTATGATTGAGAACAATATCAGTGGAATGCCTGTGATAAAAAGTGAATCTGACCCAAGTATGGTAGGGATACTTACAAAACTGGATATGATACGGTACTATTCTAACATTGAAGACTCTACTAATGTTAAGGATATCATGGAGGATTATTTCATTACCGTTCACAGACACCATACTATCAGTCATGTTATTCATGAGATGAAGAGTAATGAAGTAAAGATGGTTATTGTAGTGGATGATGCCAAAAAACCTGTGGGGATCATTACTAATACGAACCTGGCCCTCGGCCAGATGTTAAATACTGAAGGTGTATTGCCGTCCAAAGATGTCAAGATGGCACGTAAGAACAGGGATGGCGGTGAGAAGATATTCAGGTCTGTAAAAGAAGTATCCATGGTGGCTGAAGATATTATGTCTTCCCCGATTTTTACCCTCAGTGAAAAAAGCACTGGTGTGGAAGCCGCCAGGGTTATGGTTGATGAGCGGATTAACGGCATACCAATCGTAAATGATGAGATTATTGGAATCGTTAATGCAAGGAATATTATTCAAGCAATTATTAAACGCTAAAGGTGATAAAGATGCAAGTAAAAGATGTAATGACAGAACCGATTACTATTGATAAATCGGACAAGCTATCGCACGCACTTGACATAATGGATAAACAAGATACCAGAAGGCTTCTTGTGATGCACAATAACCAGATACATGGTATAGTGACCATGCGCTCCATTTCAAAGCAACTGGGGACAAGAAAAAAGGCAAACCTTCCTGCTTCGGCCATGCATGTGGCCACTGCGACCACTGATAAGTTCAATAAGGTGTTGCCTGATATGCCGTTAAACGATGGTGTGGTTCTTATGGTTAAGAACAACGGGGTATTGCTGGTTATTGATAACGATAATGTGCTGGGCTGGGTAACACCAGAGGATGTTATAAAAAAGTATTCTTTTAATAACTCAATGGTGAGAGATATTATGCGCCAGCCAATTACCATCGGACCTGAAGAACGGGTGATACATGCCAGAAGAATTATGCTTGATAACAATATCGGAAGACTGCCTGTACTCGAGAACGGGGAGCTTATAGGTATTATAACCGAGCATGACATCGCCAACGGTCTGCGGGCATTCCGGGACCTTGTAGAAGGTAGCAAACAGGATAACAGGATAAAGAACCTGCTGGTTGAAGATATTATGAGCAGGGGGGTTGTTTTTGCCCATTTAGATACGATGGTAAATGAAGTGGTTACCCTGATGCTTGATAAAAATCTCGGTGGACTACCTATTTTGAATGAAAAAGAAGCGGTCATAGGATTGGTCACACGTCGGTGCCTGCTTGAAGCCATTGCAAATAAACTGTAGATAGATACTTAGTATGAGTAGAAGTCAGGAAGTTCCGGACAAAGAATTTGTAAGACTCTCATCAATTGCTCTGAAGATACCGGTATCAAGATTATCCGGTATGCTTAATAGAAGAGTCCTGCAAAAAGTGTCCGGATTCTTTCCTGACCATTACCGTTTTGATAAAGGTATAGCCGGGTTTGAGGCCGGAACGGCTCTTTTTAAGACAGATGATGGTATCGAGACGGTAAGAGGATTCCCAAAGATACATCGTGCTATGATGCTTGGGGTCGGTATTGCCACCCATTTTGAAGGGGTGCCGGAAGTGGCTGTTGAAGAAAAAATGAATGGCTACAATGTAAGAGTAGCCAGCATTAACGGTAAGGTCATTGCACTGACCAGAGGGGGACTGGTGTGCCCGTATACTACTGAAAGAGTGCTGGAAGATGGGGGGAGGGAATTTTTCATAGACCATCCTGACCTGGTACTATGTGGCGAAATGGTGGGGCCGGATAATCCATATGTACCAAAGAACATATACCCAGAAGTTGATAGCATTTCGTTTTTTATTTTCGATATAAGACACAAGAATTCGGGTGAACCCCTGACAGTAGATGAAAAACACGAACTGTGTAGCCATTATAATATCAAGACTGTCCCGTATTTCGGGAAATTCTCAATTGATAAGGCTGCCCACAGTATTGCCGGTATTATCAGGGAACTTGGTAAGAAGGACAGGGAAGGTGTGGTGATAAAGGACCCTGAAATGAAACTCTCTGCCATCAAATATACCAGTTCCAAGAGTAACAACAACGACCTCAAATATGCGTTTGGGTTCTACAATGATTATGGACAGGATTTTTTCTTTTCCAGAGTGGTACGGGAAGGGTTCCAGGCCGTAGAATGGGATGAAGATGAGGAAACATTGCATGAAAGGTGCTGCCTGCTTGGTGAGAGTATCCTGAAACCCATGGTCAGCACCATTAAAAAGCGGCAGCAGGGTGAGCGCATTACAGAAGAGGTGCAAATCCGGGTCCGAAGTCTTGATACTGCATACAAGTTTGAGGAGCATTTAAGGCGGCTGGGTATAGATGCTCAGTTCGATGAGCCGCAACTGGTGGACGGACAGTACCTTATTGTTATCAGAAAGTTCAACCAGAGCACTAACGACCGTACAAGCGCTATACTTAACGGTCATTTGTGGTAGGTATTCAGCCGGGTATAGGTTTATGTAATCTGCAGGTCATGTATGGCAAGAGAATGGTATCTTACAAGAAAAACCCGGATGTAGATTATGAAATAGTTTTTGTTGGACGCTCAAATGTGGGCAAGTCCACACTCATTCGCAGTCTTACCGGCAAGAATGTGGCTGTTGGGAGACGGCCGGGTGTTACCCTGAGACCATCCCATCTTCAATTCGGGGACATGGTGGTCACTGACATGCCTGGTTTCGGGTTCATGCGTGGCATTAAAGAACACAAACAGGATCTTATTAAGACTGCGTTTGTCAGGTATATTGAAAAATATAATGAACGCATTGTCATGGCTGTGCTTGTAGTGGACGGCAATTCTTTTGCTGAGGTGGTGGACCGATGGGAGAGGAGGGGTGAGATTCCTGTTGAGGTTGAGATGTTCGAGTTCCTTCATGAAATGAACCTGGATGTGGTAGTGGCTGTCAATAAGATGGATAAGATAAAGGATATTGATGGTGTTATGAACGGAGTGGCCCAGAGGCTTGATATGCTACCACCCTGGCGCCAGTGGCTTAATGTGTTGACACCCATTAGCGCCAAGAAAAAGGATGTTAAAGGGCTTTCCGGATTAATACGCAGCAGAATTCATAATCTGGGCCGGGATGACCTGCTGGCCTGGATACGATGAGGGATTAGTCTTTTTTTTATAACCGCAGAGAAAACAGAGTTTGTCCACAATGAAGCTCCCCCCAGCAGAGCTGTGTGGTATCACATGTCTCAAGCTGCTGAGGTTGCATTGACCATGGCTTGTCCCAACCGCAGCAGAGCTGCGGAGTATAACGATTAAAATAATGTTCTGGGTTCGAATACAGCATTTCCAAAAGATACTTACATATCCTATTGTGCCATATAGCAATTTTATACATGTCAGATAAAGTGATTGATTTTAAAAAAACTCTGGGCAATGAGGAGGCCAATACTTCATCTATACGGAATCAATTAAAAATATTGGAAGTAAAACTTTTTCATGTTTATTCTCTTTACAGGATTTTCCAGGTAATACTCATTGCTTTGATTATCTTTGTCGTTTTATATTTACTATACATAAACCTGTTTTAACATCTATTGCGGCTTGTCAACCATCCAGATAGCACCTTCAGGACACATACGCCTGCACAGTCCGCAACCAAAACACGCTTCTTTATCGGCAATGACTACTCCCCCGCTTTCATATCTCAATCCAAAGGGACAGGCCAGTATGCACAGGTTGCAGCCGTTGCACTTATCTGGTAATGTCATGGCACTCTCATGCCCTTTATGCAGTGCTGAAGTTACGCCCAGGCGCAGCCCCTCTGTCCCGTGGCATACTTTGTTATCACAGTTGCAGATGGTAGAGATGAATGGGGGTTTTACTGTCCATACGCTGTGGAAGCAGCCCTTGTCCTCATACTGCTCTATTATCTCTTTTGCTTCTTCGGGTGAGATGTTGATGTGTTTCAATTCTGGTATGTCATCGGCCAGGTCGCCGAAGGCTCCCACGCCTATGCAGCATGCTTCGCTGTTTCCATTTATGTGGCGGCACCAGCAGTCGAACAGGGCTACCTGTCCTGAAATGTCCACAATCCGCTGTGCTTCCTCAAGGGTGATGACCTGCCCTATGTGGTACTTTTCTACCGTCCAGTTGGCAATCGGTCGCACTGCATATTTTAACACCGGGGTCTTGAGCAATAGCGGCATTCCCTTTAGCAGCAGTTCATATTTGGACATGAACAGTGACCCGGGTGTTTTTTTACCGGATGTGTCCAGATAGATGGCACGGGCAAGTTCAAGCCGCTGTTTGTCATCCAGGTGTTTTTTATCAAAGTTATCCACATGGTGGAACCACTTGTTGCCTTTCCCGTGCAGTACACAGAACCTGCACATCAGTCCTTCCTCCCCAGCAACTTACAGGACTGGCAGGTATCACCGGCAGTTGGCTCACCACAGATGTTGCACTGGTTCAGCACTGCTTGCGGGAATGAGTGCCGCAGCGGCTCTGCGAGTTTGTCCTGGCTGCGCAGTACTGAATACTTGGTGCCTGGATGCCTGACCTCGAAATCGTTGAGCATGTCCCTTACCTCACCCCTGATGGCTGAGTAGGCATACGGACACTCTGAGAAATCCACTGGGAGACCTTTTTGCAGTGCATACAGGGCTACTTCTTTTTCAGGGATGTCACGCAGGGGTTTTGAGCGCAGGATAAGGCCGGGTTGCACGCATCCCGGGGACATCCTGACCAGCCGCTCCACGTCCCCGCGCAGCAGGTTCATCATGACAGTCTGGGCCTCGTCGTCCAGGTTGTGGCCTACGGCCAGGCGGGTGGCACCGGACTCGCGCGCGGTTTTATTGAGCAGGTGCTTGCGCAGGGCTCCGCAGTAGCTGCACGGTCCCTTTTCGCCGCCTTTTGTTACAATTTCGTCAAGGGTTGTGCCGTATTCGTCTTTGAAATTTGCGATAATGTGTTCTATACATAGGTCCTGTGCCAGTTCCTTTGCATGCTCCAGGGTCCCGGCACGGTATCCTGATATGCCTTCGTCAATGCTTATTGCCATTATCGTTATATCCGGGCGCTGGTAGAATAGTTTGTGCATGAGGTAGAGCAAAACACTGCTGTCCTTACCGCCGCTCAAGGCCACGGCTATGGTGTCATTGCGCCCGACCATGCTGTGCTGGCGGATGGTGTGCTTAACTTTGCGCTCTATATCTTCTATGAGATGGAAACCGCAGAGGTGGGCTCCGCTGTAGGGCTGGAAATGAATGGCTGTCTTGTTGCACTTTTTGCATTTCACGGGGGATTAAAAGGTGTTAATATGATAAATTAATTGGTAATCTACGAAGAAAACCACAGAGGGCACAGAGAACACAGAGAGATTTTAATTAATTCTACGTGTTATTCCATCCTTGAGGCGTGTCACATTGAAATTAATTAGCAGTCCAAGTCGTTTCCTGCTTAGTTTGAGGTAAGAAAGTAACTCAGGGATTTCCACGATGTAATTTAGGTTACATCCTTATTTAAACCTGACCTCAACTTTTCTATTTCCCAACCATGGTATAGGAACATTTCTCCCAGT
>JAKRWB010000126.1 GCA_022353185.1 ANME-2 cluster archaeon
GAGACAATTGCGACGACATAGCAAACTCAAAGCAATATTTCGATTTTAAAACCTTTGATGTGATTGACTACATTGAAAAAGGTAATAATGAGGCAAAGTTCGAGCGGGGAGATGAAGATTATGTGCATCCTGTACTAGCTGTGCTGACCGTTCACGGCCTGGAACCGGAAGAGGAAACGTCTTGTGTATCTCTAGGCGCAAACATTATACCTGCGGTTTCTATCGAGGTTACGCCTGGTGCTCTCAACTTCGGGACACTGGCGTCAGGGCAAACCAGCAGTGAGCACACTCTCAGCATCAGCAATACGGGTGCATACACTGTGGCGGTAACAGCTGATGTGACCGATACGGCTGGTAATCTCTATGTCAGCGGGCTACTGCTCGATTCAGGTATCTGGAATGCCTATACTACCGAGATTACAGGAGGTGCGACGGTCGATTCAGTCGCAGTGCTTGACGTCCCTGGCAGTTATTTATGCGTTGGAGCAAAGGAAGGCACACTTGTGTTCTGGGCACAGAAAGCTTAGAATACTTCTATTATTAAGCGAATCATGACAAAATATCTGATCACAATTTTTACACTCTCCTTACTCAGTACCCCGGCAGCAGCGGACTGGAGTTCTGATGGCTTCGCGATGCACACCATTAAGCACGGTACCGTTAACGGCGGGATATACATAGAGGGCGGACACGGCAAAGAATACACCACCAGTTATACACAGAACTTCACAGTGCCAAATGGAACCATGAAGTGGGCACGGTTGTATGTAAGCGCAAAGGATACCCCTTGGTTAAATGTTTCCTTGAATGGACATCTCCTGGGCAATTATACTAATCTTGCCAGTAATTCGAAGGTATACTCAAACTACAAAACTGATGATCAAGGCATGTACTGGGCATATTATGATAATGTGGCAGATTATTTAGTAAACGGCAACAATACGGCAACGGCAGATCTTGGCTCAAGAGTTGGCCTCAACACCAAGTCATGGGGCATTATGCTTATCGCAGTATATGAAGGAGGAGATAGACCAGAGTTAATAGAATATTGGGTCAACCAGGGAAATCCCCTCCTTCACGGTAACCACCCGCCGTTTGCCTCACATCACAATACCACAAACACTTCATTCGTAGGTATTACTGATGTGAATAATATCACCCATGCCAACATATGGACAGTATATATATGGGGGAGTGAGGAAAGCGAGCCGGAGCCACATGATACCCTATGGTTCAATTCGGAACTGATAGCCGAGGATGCATCTGATGGAGCAGGAACTGATGATCAGGGTAGTAACTGGAGGGGGGCCTGCTTTGACCTGGAAAAATGGGATGTAAACCGCTACTTGATCAGAGATAATGTATTATCATTTGATAGGGGGGAAGACAGTATTCTCTGCCCTGTAGGGGCAGTGCTTGTGCTAAAGCGCGATTTAGAATCTGCCCCGACAACCAGGGTAGTACAACATGGTGCAACAGTTCTACCTGCTATATCGCTGGTGGTAACTCCGGTCACACTTGATTTCGGGAAAATTACCCATGGGGAACAGAGTAAGATACAAATGCTTACTCTTAGCAATACAGGCAAAAGTACAATCACTGTAACCGCTGATATAACAGATATTGTGAATGATCTATATATAAGTGGGCTGCTGCTTGACTCTGTTGACTGGAGCACCTACTCGAAATCAATTTTAACAGGTGAAGCAGTAGATGCAAGTATTATGCTTAACATACCAGATGACTACGCAGAAGTGGGAATACAGGAAGGAAAACTTACGTTCTGGATATCTGAGGTTTGAGTGTTTCCAATGTTATGATCAGTTTGAGGTAAAAATCTAATGGTAAAATATATATCAATATCGTATTATAGTATGTTTTTAATATAAAGTGGTGATACAAATGTTCAAAAAAATATTAATATTTATTATGCTTTGTTTTATATTTACACAAACCGCATCAGCCATCGGGATAGGCGTCACACCCGGTAGCTTAAATTTTAGTGTACAGGCGGGCGGTGCGGATACTAAATCACTGTTCGTGATAAATACCGGTACCGAAGTTTCAAATTATAAGGTATATGTGGATGATGATTATGCTGACTGGTTTGACATCTCGCCTGATAACTTCAATCTGAATGCCAGTGAGCATAAAGAGGTGAAATTGAAATTAAAGCCCCCTATATCTGCAAAAGGGGAGTTCGATTTTAAAGTTTATGCGGTATCTTCTTCACCATCTTCTGATTTCAGTGTGGGCAGTGGCATCAAGGTGCCAGTTCACACCTATGTGTCAAACACAGGATTAATGGTGAGTATATTACTGCTACTATTAGTCATTGGAGCAGGTGGATTCTATTACTTTACAAGAAGAAAAAAAAGTGGAAAAAATACATGATAATAGAAAAATAAAATTGAATATATTTCTTTCATGTGTCGTAATAGCTATGCTGCTATTATTATCTATCCAACCGGCAATGGCAGACTATGACTTCGACGGTGTTCCTAAAAAAGATGAACTCGAAGAAGTAGAAGAAGGTACTGTAGATGGCAGTGTATATGTGGATGGCGGTCATGGAGTCGGCCCATCTCCCTATACCCAGTCTTTTAATATCCCTGAAGGTACGGTAGAATGGGCACAACTGTACGTGGGTGTGTGGGGCGGTAGTGAGGCAAAGACCGGCAGCGTATCCGTAACTTTCAACAACGAGGAATTGGGGGAGACCCTGGAACTTGAAGGGGAAGCTGATACTAATCCCAATGTCTACTGTACAGGTCATGGCGTCTACTGGATAGTCTACGATGTCACTGAGAATCATGCAAAAGGCTCGGTCGATGCTGTAGTAACGACCAGTGGCATTATTGACGGCAGGGTTTATGGGGTTATGCTGGTAGCAGTAATTGAAGAAGAGGATGGGAAGGAGGTACAATACTGGATCAATGAAGGGAATGTAAACCTGCACGGCACGGGCTGGTCCGGCATACATGGGACCAATGATGAAGCAGTGGCTGAGTTTAACGGTACAGTAGATA
>JAKRWB010000127.1 GCA_022353185.1 ANME-2 cluster archaeon
ACATTCTCAGGTCGCAGGCACGCATGGACTTTTTCACCAACCGCACACCCGGACACCGCCTCTATCTCACAACTGTCCAGAGCAATACGGGAAAGTCCTTCATTGTTAGAAGTAACTGTTCCTTTCAGCACATTTTCAACCCCCATAAAATGCGCGATCCGGTCATTAAGCGGTCTGTCAAACACCTCATTTGCTGCTGCAACCTGTACGATTTTGCCATCCATCATAACAGCGATGCGGTCTGCCAGTATCTGTGCTTCGGTCTGGTTATGCGTAACATGGATTACCATCAGGTTAGACATATTGTGTATTTTTTTCAGTAATCGCCGGGTCGTATCTTGGGTTCCGGGGTCAAGGGCACTCAGCGGCTCATCCAGCAACAGCACATCCGGCTCAATAAGAAGCACTCGCGCAAGTGCAACCCGCTGCTGTTCACCCCCTGAAAGTGTCAGCGGATATCTATGCAGAAGGTGTGAGATGTTGAGATTCTCAGCCATCTTCTCCACCTTGCTGTCATTCCTGATACCCCTCATGCGCAGTCCGAACTCTATGTTCTTCCTGACATTTAGGTGCGGAAAAAGGGAATAGTCCTGGTATACAAAACCAATATTGCGCTTCTCAGGTGGCAGTCCTGTGACGTTTTTTTCATTAATAACTATCTCACCGCAATCAGGTGCATGAAATCCTGCAATAAGTTCCAGCAGGAGTGTCTTTCCGGCACCTGTGGGACCGAGTATTACGAAATATTCACCATCCTGTACTTCAAGGTCTATTCCCTTAAGCGCAAATTCTTTCCAGTCCCGGTGCAGACCCTTAATCCTTATCATACCGACGCCAGCCCGCGGATAGAAGCCTTACCGCTATGAATATTGTAAGAGTAACGAGTATCAACAGAACCGCAATTGGTCTTGATGCTGACAGGCCGTACGACAGATACCTGTCATACACAAGTGTCGGACCTATCATCGGATAATATGCTATTATTACAACAGCACCGAACTCACTTATCGCCCGCGCCCAGCACATAATTGAACCTGCCATGATGTGGCGAGCCGCAAGCGGCAGAGTGACAAATAAAAACGCTTTCCACATAGGAGCACCAAGCGAACGGGCTGTGTTCTCAAGTCTGGGGTCAATATTCTGGAACCCCTCACGTACCGAGTTGGTAAGGAAGGGCGCAGATACAAAGAGCATGGCAATGACGATACCAGCAAATGCATCCCTGAACTGGATATACGACTCAAGCGGAGCGCCAAGCAAGCCATTTGCGCCAAAGATGGTGAGAAGTGCAATCCCAGCCACCGTATGCGGGACAACAACAGGTATATCCAGTACGCTTTCAACAAAACCTTTCCCAAAAAAATCCTTACGTGCAAGGATATATGCCGCAGGTATCCCGAGTACCAGGGATATAAAAGTTGCAACGAGCCCGGCATACATGGATAGTGATATGGACTTTATAACAGACTTTTCGCAAGCCGCATTGATAAGTGCAGGCAGGTCGGTGACTACTTGCTCTATCACCATGTTGGCAAGCGTTACAACAACAAATAACAGCAGCACCAAAGCCAGGAAAAGAAATACGAGCATTAGTGGCTCAGGTGCTTTTCGGCTTGTAAACATGTGTCTGGTCCACCTTTTCATCAACATTCAGATGGTGTTATCAAATTCTTATTAGTATCCACTTCAAAAAGCAAGG
>JAKRWB010000005.1 GCA_022353185.1 ANME-2 cluster archaeon
AAGCTCTCTCTGATCAAGAATGAACATCTGTCCACCAATTTTGAGTTTCGCCGAAATTGAATAAATAATTTCAATCAAATCAAGAAGTTTAATTTCATGCAATGCATGCATTAATAAAGCATAATCTAACCTGATATCTTTTGCATAGAAATCTTTGGGCTTTAAGAATTCAGGCTCTGTTTTGAATGAATTAAAAAATCCATATTTTTCAGCAGTAAGTCTCGATGTATAACGGCACCGTGTATTTTCATCCACACCGTAAAAAGATATATTTTTAATCGCCACATCTGGAAGGGTTGTCAGCCTACATAATAATTTCCCCTGCCCGCAACCATAGTCAACAATCGAGGTCGGTTCTTTGATAGATTTTAAGCGATCTACAAAACTGCCAATATAAGGGTCTTTTAGTCCTTCTTCTGCAGGCCTGCCGCATGGCAATTCCTGATTATCCGAATTATTAGAATCGTCTTTTTCTGAAATCGATATTTTTTTCAATGTTATCTTTTTTTCTGATCTATCATTTTGATCGATTTTTTTCAATATATCATACGATGTATTGACCACATATTCATTTTGAGATTCCAATAACGGTTTCAACAAATATTTATTTTCCGTAGTAATGATTTCTCCAAGTTCATCAGCAGCGCTCCTTCGCACAAAATAATCTCCCTCAGTCACCGCCTTTATAAGAGATTCAACTGCTTTATCATATTTTATTTCTCCAAGGGCACGAGCAGCGCTCCTTCGCACAAAATAATCTTCCTCGGTCAACGCCTTTATAAGAGGTTCAACAGCTTTATCAGATTTTATTTTTCCAAGTGCATCAGCAGCGCTCCTTCGTACCTCATTATCTCCCTTGGCCAGCGCCTTTATAAGAGGTTCAACAGCTTTATCAGATTTTATTTCTCCAAGTGCATCAGCAGCGCTCCTTCGTACCTCATTATCTCCCTCGGCCAACGCCTTTATAAGAGGTTCAACAGCTTTATCAGATTTTATTTTTCCAAGTGCATCAGCAGCGCTCG
>JAKRWB010000128.1 GCA_022353185.1 ANME-2 cluster archaeon
TAAATTCAGGTGCAAAATCTTCACCTGATGCCCCAATCTGACCTGAACCCGCTCCACCCGTTCAAGATCATACAAGAACTCATCCGCTTCATGCCACACTTTTTTACGGTCAGATAGCTTCTGAAGACGCCACTGAAGGTCCGCTAACAGCCGATATGCCAGAACACACACAAAAATATACACTCTAACCCGCCGCTCAAGCCTGTGACGCACAGGCTCTATTTCCTCAGAAGTCTTCAATGTTCGAAACACCTTCTCCACAAAGTCCTTCTCGAAATAAGCTTTCACGACCTCATCGGGCGAAAGTGATTCATCAGTGGAGAACAGCAAATATTTGCCATGTGAGCGTTCAGCTGCTGCAATCTCCTGACTTTTATACTTCCATTCGATACGTTGACCATTCCCCTTTCTCTTCACACGGGTGAAAACGTAATCCTCCCACGAACCTACAACTGTCTTGATCGCTTTGTGAAGACTCGCCTCTGACCAGTCTTTTCCCTTCTCGCTCAAAGCATTGAGTTCCTCGCCAATATAGGCCAGAACCTCGTTCTGGGCATTGATCTTACTGGTTCTTCGTTCCTGATTTGTGTAAACGACCACAGAACGCTCCTTATCAAAAAGCTGATAACGTGTCCTTATTGCATAGATGTGCCCGGTTCTGCTTTTATGGATAAATGTCGACGGGTTTAAGGGAACATCCGTACTGTCAATGATGTTTTTCACCTCTTTTAAAGTCTTAGGAATGCCGCAGATGAGCTTCCAACCTGCAGACTCGATCATGTTCACATGTTCTTTGGACACATTCCCCCTGTCCCAGATGATAGTTCCCGGTTCGATGCCTGTATCTTTAAGTTGTGTGACAAGATTCCTGATGGTTGATAAACTGTTACGGCTTCCGTTGTAGACGAAATGGGATATGGGGTATTTATCAAATTTAGATACGAGGAGAGAAAGATTTACCTGAAGACGTGTGACATGTTTGGCGTTGTATCCAAGCTCTGCCAGAGAGCAACTGATGCCAAAGAAAAGCACTGACGTGAGATCGTATGCGACCGTTTCTGTTTCGCCGACTTTAAGAGGATGCATCTTGCGCCATTGTTGATAGAGGGTATCATCTATCTGTTGTGTAAAGTCGTGGATCTGCCCTATAGTCTTGTCGTCATAGCATACAAAATCCATGGCTGTTAGAAATGAGTTCCTGGTGAGATCAGCAGGACTTAGATCCATCAGTCTGGGTAGATCTGTTGTGGGAATCCAATTTTCAAGCATGGTGTTGCTCATGGGGTCCAGAACGCGGTTGATTGCCCAGGCAGTCAGGAGCTTTCCGGGAGTGGGTCCTTCTATGTTTGGTTCATCACAGCAGATATCATCAATGATGTTAACAAAACCAAGCTGTGATGCAAGTTCCCAGAGGAGGGCGACGGCACCTGCTCTATGAGATCGACTATGTTGTAGGCGATTCAATGTTTTTGGTTTTGGTTTCGAAGGCGCAA
>JAKRWB010000129.1 GCA_022353185.1 ANME-2 cluster archaeon
CGGTTCGACGGCATGGTAATGATACCCACCTGCGACAAGATTGTCCCGGGTCACCTGATGGCCGCAGGGCGACTTGACATACCGACAGCTGTTGTTACCGGAGGTCCTATGCTGCCCGGGTTCGTGGATGATGAAGAGCGAGACTTGATATCAGTTTTTGAAGGTGTAGGAGAGCGGCAGAACAACAACATAACTGATGAAAAACTCAAGATGCTGGAAGATTATTCATGCTGTGGAGCAGGTTCATGTGCCGGTCTGTTTACCGCAAACACCATGGCCTGCGTCACCGAGGCGCTGGGGCTTAGCCTGCCCGGCTGCGGTACCGCCCATGCCGTGGATGCAAAGAAGTTCAGGCTGGCCAAGGAGACCGGTATGAATATAATGGAACTGGTGGAGAAAGGCGTAACGGCACGCCAGATAGTGACGAAACAGGCCTTTGATAATGCCATCAAGGTTGATATGGCAATCGGAGGCAGTACCAACACAGTCCTGCACTTACCTGCCATAGCCAGGGAGTTCGGCCTGGAATTGCCACTGGAGCGGTTCGATGAGATGAGCCGGACCACACCACACCTTACCAATCTGAGACCGGGAGGTAACCATTTCCTGCTTGATCTGGAACGGGCCGGCGGCGTCCCTGCTGTCATGCAGCGCCTGGGTGATATGCTCGACCTTGATGCCATGACCATAACAGGCCAGACATGGGGCCAGAACCTGAGCAATTTCGTAGTAGTGAATCCAAAAACCAATGCTAAAATCATCAAGACCCTGGACAAACCCGCACATCCGGAAGGCGGAATAGCAATATTAAAAGGCAGCCTGGCCCCTGAAGGGTCGGTCATCAAACAGTCTGCCGTCCATCCTGATATGATGGTTCATTCCGGCCCGGCACGGGTTTTCAATAGTGAAGAAGAGTCCATGCAAGCTATAATGGATGGCAAGATAAAATCTGGCGACGTGGTTGTCATACGTTATGAAGGGCCGAAGGGAGGGCCTGGTATGAGGGAGATGCTCTCGCCCACTTCAGCAATAGCCGGTATGGGATTGATCGAATCGGTCGCCCTCATAACAGACGGCAGGTTCTCAGGTGGCACAAGGGGGCCCTGTATCGGGCACGTGACACCAGAAGCTGCTCAAGGCGGGCCAATTGCACTGGTGCAGGAAGGCGATACTATACAGATAGATATCCCCAACAGGTTATTGAACATAGATGTACCGCCCGCTGTGCTTGAAGAACGAAGATCCAGGTGGACTAAACCGGAATCCGAAGTAAAGAAAGGTTACCTAGTAAGATACCAGAAGTCGGTTGGTACGGCCTCAAGGGGAAGTGTCCTGGAATAACGACACTACCCCGGATATATTTATTCAAAGTTAGTATAATGGTCGGGTATTGACATGATTAATAATTTTCTGGTATGTCTGACAGTCATGGTTCAGGTGCTTTCAAGCGGAGGTAGGGTTGTCCTGATCAACGATACCCACATACCTGTAGATTTCAACTATATATACAGGCAAGAGCATTATTTTAGGAACAATCGTGCGGTCCATCCTGCGGGACACATAAGCGGCCGGAGGCACATTTCATGATGCAAAAGGATGAAAAGATAACCGTCGTCTTGATGGTCATGGCCTTGCTCGTGATAATTATCGCTTATTTTGGTTTCATTGCAGGTGGTTCAGCCCCATCTGAATATTCTGACCGCTCAAATGTGGGTGATAGGGTTATACTACATGGTCAGGTGGTAGACAAAAGTGGGACCTTAACGGGAGACCATCTTATTTTGACTATAGATAGCGAAAAAAGTATTGTTAAGGTGTTCATTAGCAGGAACAATGGTGCGGCAGCAGTCAATAAAGCCGTTAATGTGGCAGATACAGTGGAAATCACAGGTATCCTGGATGAATATGAAGGCGAGAAAGAGATTGTGGTGGAACGGCCTGGTGATGTCAGGGTATTACAATAGCCTGGTCCCCGATATCAATGCCAATTATTATTACCAAATATCAAGTCAAAACGTAGATGCAAAATATCACAGCTCGCTATAAGAAGAAGTGTGCTGTTGCCTGACGCACTAACTCCAGAGCTTCACCCACTGGTCAATTCCGTTGTCTACTCCAGTAACCCTCTGTGCCAGGCAATATCGCGAATATTCCGCGTTGGGGTTGTCTTGTCGATCATCGATAGACTCTGTCAGTAACTCACGCAAGGACCTATACAACACGATTACTTATAATTGGATTTAAAGTATAAAAATATTGGCAGTATTAATATAATTAAATCATAACCTGACCAACGGCCTAAATGATGTTCAGGTATATCAAAAGCACAATCAGCAACAGCACTGCCCCGGTCACCAACCGAATCTCGATACGTCTCCTCTCCCTCAACTCATCAACCAGTTCAGGACTTAGCCCAAACGCCAGCAATATACCAAGTGCCAGCACCGGCAGTACCACACCCAGGTTATACACTGCCAGATACGCCGCGCCCCCGGCAATTTCCCCCCTGCTTATCAACATATCCAGTATGGCAAAATATACCGCTCCAACACAGGGTGCTTTTATCAATGAGAATAGCCCACCTGCGAGGATAGATATTAACAACGTATTTTTACCGCCAATCCCCCTGGCTAAATTAGTGAATGAGCGAGGCGTCTTTAATGATGACCTATCATGTACCTTCATGTAATATGCATCATAAAAATGCCACAACCCCAATAGTCCAATAATTATTAACAAAAACAGCGTAATGCTTTCCTGTATCTCAGGATGCTGTTTCACAATGCTAAGCAGCCCCATACCCACTACCATGTAAACCGCAAATATCCCTACACAGAACCCCACAACTATCGTCACCAGGTCACGTCGGTTTCCCTTTGAAGATAAAGTGATAGATGCCATAAAGGCCATCACTGCAAGTAAGCACGGATTAAAGCCTGCAAGCAGGCCCGCAATTAACACCACCATCAAGGATAGTTCAGGCAGCGTTTCATATTCGTCAACAGGCTGTGATGAGCCATTATCGATCAAAGGAATAGCATTCTCAATACCGTCTACCAACAATGCTTTCAGCAGACTTGTATTGCCATCATAATCAGAGTACGTGATGAGCATCTGGCGGTTGATAACAATAGCCGGCACAGTGTACACTCCGTACACCTTCATGCGGTCATAGCCTGCGACACCGTCATATTCTGTTAAAATCTCATATTCGTACACTGTCACGTTAGCGTATTGATTAGCAACCTCGTTCAGAACCGGAGAAGTCCGGGCACATTTGGAGCAGCCAACCTCATAGAAATACTCAATCTCGATTATATCGGGCTGCCCGGCTGAAGGAGCTATGAATAAAATCAGGAACAATAATATAACGATAATAGCCAAGCTACTAATGGCATACTGTTGATGCACAGGTTTGTTTGTCATACAGGCTCTCCATTACTTGACCGGTTGTCAGGTTCATAAGTTCCCCTGTGTCAGTGGAAACATACCCTTCAACCACAAACAGGTCCTTTACAGTACCGCAAGAACAGGTCCGCTCCAGCATCTCTACCTTCCAGTAAGGCTTATCTTCCTGTATTATGCTGCCGTTCAAAGCATATAGCGAGTCATGTACCAATGTAGTTTTCACGACCCGCCATTCAGGTTTATTGAAATGTTCAGATAAATATTGTTGTGCAACAGGATCCTGTGCCACAATTCCCACAGCCTGCTGACTATCCACTTTCAAGTATAACCCATCATCTGCATCATGTTGCCCGGAGAACATCACAAAAACCGTTGCTGTAACAATGATACAAACCAGTAAAAGTATGGCCAGTATAGATAATGTCCCGGATTTTCCTTTAAGATTCATAGCTCAAAATCCTTGTAATATTTATTAAACCTTTGCCGCACCTGTTCCCAGGTGGGAAGGTTTGTCTGGCATCCCACTTTCTCAACCACAAAGGATGCAGTCGTAGACCCTACCCGGCCGCATACTTCCAGCGGATACCCTCTGGTATATGCCAGCAAAAAACCTGCACGATGAGCATCGCCGGCACCTGTTGGGTCTAATGCTTCAACCTGAATGGCCGGAATGAATATCCGCTCACCATCCCTGTATATTTCGCTGCCATCCTTATCCAGTGTAACCACTACTATCCCTATTTCCTCTTCCAGTTCTTCCCGGCTGCAGCCCGTCATCCGGACCAGCCGCTCAATCTCATGACGGTTGGTGAACAGAATATCAGTATGTGTCAGTATGGTCTCAAGACATTCTTTTGAATATATCACCAGGTCCTGCCCGGGGTCAAATGAAACAAAATCCGCACGCTTTGCGGCCCGGCTATTAAACACGGGGTCAGCCGTGGCCAGGTGGACAAAATCAAGGTGGGGGGGTTCCAGTTCAGGGAAATACTTTGATGCCCCCCAGTAAAAATAGGTTGTCTGGTTGTGGTCCTTATCTGTATATATGAATGCTGATGCTGTCTTCTCACCCTCCATCCTGAACATAAGACTGGTATCCACTCCCAGGCTTTCCAGGTGCTGGCAGTATTCCGAACCCTTAAATTCACCGCCGACCGGGGAAATCAACTGGCTACTGCCGCCCAGATGGGCTATTCCGGCTGCGATATTTGCAGCACCGCCCCCGTAGTAGATATGGTAATCGTTTATTGGGGCGGAAGAATTAGGTTGCGGGAAATTTGTTACATCAAACAGGTGGTCCAGTGCAGTATGACCCACTATCGAAATTGTTTTGTCCAAGTAAAATACCCCAAAATCAGTATTACTCTTCTACATGTTCCAGTTCAATGACCTCTACCACATTGAGAGGAATATTCTTCAAGGCTTTTCCAATGACCGACTTCGCGATTCTTGCAGCATGCTCTTCATTCTCAGCATCAAACACCTTCATTTCCAGTGCCAGACCCACCAATGCAGTATTTGCAGCCATGAACACACTGTCAAAAGGTTCCCTGCAAGCCGGACATTGTGTGCTCCCAACATCTATCTCCACATATTCCAGATCAGGATTCAATCGTTTTCCTGCTTCAGCTACAGCCACACCCATGGCATCATCAACAGTATTAATATCTTTTACCAACCAGGCCGCTTCAAGAGTTACTCTGTAATTATTCAACATCCAACATCTATCCTCACATTTATTTTATACTTATCAAATTAACTGTTTCCAATCACTTTTTGCCATAAGATTATATGGCAAATAATTTAGCTTCACTTACCGTAAATACTCCCAATCTCACCCCTGCATCCAGCCAGGCATGACCATAACTGAAGCATACAAGGGCATTTACCAGGTCTTCTTTTTCCACAAAATGTACGCCGTCATTGAAATATGACCGCGCCATATTGAGATAATCATCAGCCACACCAGCCAGATAGGACTTTTCACCAATCGATATCTCAATATCTTCCAGGGCACCTTCAAGCATGACCCTGTATCGTTTTGTCTTTTCATCAAGATTGGCAGGTTGTGGCTGCATCAGTGTAGTTTTGTCGGGAAATTACGTAAATGTTGTTATAAAACCTGCATTAAAGAGGATATTTCAACCCCTCTCTTCCAGATCCTTGGTAAACCATTCTACCAAACCATCGCCATGGTACAATCCAGCCAGATCAGCTTCAAGGTTTGAAGGTTCCACCTTGATCATCCAGCCTTCACCATACGGATCATCTGCCAGCAATTCCAGATTGTCTTCAATCTCAGAGTTGACTTCGATTATTTTGCCTGATGTGAGCATGATCAGCCCGCCGACCCATTTGGCTGACTCCATCGAACCGAAGGCTTCCCCTGCCTTAAACTCATCATCTTCCAGAGGTAGGTCGATAAATTCAATCTCACCCACTGCAGTGCCGCCATATGCATCTATACCCATGGTCACAGTACCGTCGTCCTCTACCCGGGCCCAGGTGTGGTCCTTGGTATAGTACAGTTCATCAGGCATTTCATATCCTTCAATTTCTACCATTTTAATCCACTCCAAAATTTATTAGACTTAATTTAGATTTCAACTGGAATCTCTTGTATTTCAATCTTTGTGATATATTTTATCATCAGTAAAACTTTTCAGGCATATTTGTATATCTGTTTATCTGTTTTGCCATTTTCATTTCATCCTTCTCAATAGCCTGCATATCTCTCACGTTCTTTCTTTATCAATTTGCCATAGTAACTGCAGGCCGCTTCCACATCCATCAGGTTGTTGCGGTCTATCTCTCCCTTGACCTTGACCATCCAAACCTTGTAAGGGTCGTCATTTATCTGGTTGGGATTATCCCAAAGCACATCATTCACCTCTTCCACCACACAATCAAATGGTAGGGATATCTGGCTCACAGCCTTGATGGTCTCATAAGCTATGAGCAGGTCATGGGCACGCACAGTTTCTCCCTCATCGGGCAGGTCAATATGCACTATCTCCTTGGACAGGCTCTGGCCCAGCTGGGTTATCCCAATTGTCAGTGATTCACCTTCCAGCAACCATACATGGTTCTTTATATACAGTCTATTTTCAGGAAACTCAAATTCTTCTACCTGCATTTCGCAATTTCACCTCTTCGCTCCTCGCATAATGATAATCTGATTATCACATCATCTCCCTCATTAAAAAGTTTCTGGCCGTACTGTTTTGGTATCACTTTGATGGTAGGAACCGAATAGGACAATGAGAATGCAAGTGCCCGACAGTCCACATGCCCGTCTGCCAGTACTTCGGCCCGTACCTTGCCAGTTGAAACCATATACCGGTTACCCTCCACCCTCATAACCTCACAAGGGGGTTTTGGTCCTACAAGACCGAAATAATCAATATCATCCACCTGCGCCATCGGTACCAGACCGTCCAGCAGACAGCCTCCGAGCCTGTAGCCCTTTACTGTCTGCCCATCGTAACCACCCCTGAGCAAGGCAAATCTCTCATCTGAAAATGCTACCTTGCATTGTATGGTGGATTCCAATGAAGTATCGGTACTGGAAAATTCGAAGCATAATTTGAGCGGATTATGGTTACTGGCACGGATATAATCTCCTTGCTGTCTGACTTCCACATGCAGGGGGGGTTCATTCCAGAAATAGAAATAGCCATTATGTACCAGGATACCCAGCGGGTCACCTGCAGATATTGTATCCCCTACCTTCACGGTAGGCTTCACATGTAGAATCTTGACCACGCTGTCCCCCTGCCTTATGGCTGTGATATATTCCTTGAAGTCACGGGACTTAAACGGTGTGGGGGTCAGATATTCCCTGATGTCTATCACTGTACCGTCCACTGGCGATGGCGCCGTATCTCCGAACCCCCCGCCTGGATAGATATCCACGGCACTTAAGGTGGTGTGGGCGGCAAAAGGGCTCTTCATGAACGAAAATTTGCCGTTCACAGGGGCAAAGATTGTAACTCCCCTGCACTGTGCCACCGGTTCAAGGGACGGCTGCGGCATCTAAGCGCCTCCGTATGAACAGCACATCTTATCCACTTCCATGATGTCAAGGCCCATCTCCCCTGCCGTGCGGTAACAGTGCCTGCCGGGTACTGCAATCCTATCCACCCCTGATAACAAGGCACATTCGTCAAGTATTGAACGATACCTGCCGCCCGGGCGTACACAGCTGAGCGACAGGGGTGTGGACGGGAACATCTCCCTGGCAGCAGTCATCACTTCAACAACGTCATTAATGTCAGGTTTTTGGGCAGTTCCATATTCAGTACCATCTGTAGGTATGAACACAACGATGACCACCACTTCAGGGTTGTACTGCCGTACCATCTCAAGTGCCCTGAACTC
Organism: ANME-2 cluster archaeon; assembly: GCA_022353185.1. Lineage (GTDB taxonomy): Archaea > Halobacteriota > Methanosarcinia > Methanosarcinales > Methanocomedenaceae > Methanocomedens_B. The sequence continues at coordinate 7,789 of JAKRWB010000129.1, forward strand.
GCCGTCCAGTTCGCCGCCATGTAGTCCCACTATGATATGGGGTGCCAGTGCTATGCCCTTTGCAGCGAGATTTGCAAGGGTGGCGTCATAGTCACCAGGTGTCCTGTGAAGCCCGTATACATCCTGAATGGTACTTTCACTGCCGATCACATCCACCAGGGCCATGTCAAGCCCGTAGTCCCTTAGGCGAGATGCCTGACTACGGTCCACCAGCCCGGTATGGGCACTTATTTTCAGACCAAAGACCGACTTTAATGACCTGATGGCATCCCCCTTTTCATAGGTGGGTACTGACCCGTCGTGCCTGCTGCCTCCCGAAAGCAGTATACCGTTTTCCCCCTGCCTGGCAAGGTCACCTGCGATGTGTTGCAGGTCGCTGGATGCGGCATCCACCATGTGCTCCAGATAGTGAGTAGAACAATGCTTGCAGTTGAGGTCGCAGTGTGTGCCTGTGACCGACACAGGTGTGAAGGGATGGGGAAAGAATTGCACCTTGTTTGAGAAATTATGGAAGCGTACATCAAAAGCAGATTTCATAGCCTCTTTAAGACTGGGTTTTATGCCATGCATATCCATGATGCGGTGATGCACCTTGTGGATATCAAAGTTCATGCGCCACATTCACCTCAATCTCAATCTCAATTTCCACCTTCATCTCTACCTACATCCCCATCTCATTCTCTATCTGCTGTTTTATCCTGTTTATCTCACCGCCATTCGGAGGTGCAGGATAATTGTACACAGGGTCGTGGGTCTCAGTGGCATAGGGCCGGTTGCAGTGGGCACACCCTGTCGTCATAAAAGCCTCGCCCTTTTCTAGTACTGCTTCCAGGTCGTGTTTATCCAGTCCGGAATGAGTAAGGTCCCCACCCTCGAACTCCATGTCATCCAGACGCACCATGTCATGTCGTAACAGGTATGAGGCAATCTGCACCCTGCGGTAATGTCTGATATCAGGCTTTGCTTCCATCACATCCACTGATCTTGTTCCAGGCAGCCTGGTATATGCAAACAGCGCAGCATTAATACCCATGCCATGCAGCCTGCCCACCAGTTCCACCACTTCCTTGTCGGTCTCGCCCATTCCAACAATGATATGAGTGCCCACATGCGGGAATACAGCTGCTGCCCGTTTAAGTCCGTCCATATGGCACTCCCAGGTAAAAGGACCTCCTGCCCCCTTACCTTTGATCCTGTGGAACAATTCGGAGGTGGAAGCATCCAGCGGGATTACCAGTTGGTCCACGCCCATACCTGCCAACGTTTGATATTTCATATCATCAAGGGGGAATACAGATAGTGAAACTGGAATGCTGCATGTATCCCTGATGCGCCCTGTCAGGTACACGGTGTCCTCCCACATGCCAGGATACATGGCTGTCTGGATGCAGGCCCTATGCAGGTAACCTTTCTCAAAAGCGATTCCCAACCGCCTCACCACCTCTTCCAGGTCTGCTGGCATGTACTGGCCCCTGGCGATTTGCTTCAACTCACCCTCTGAATCCTTTGCCTGGGAACAAAACAGGCAATTGGCCCGGCAGCGCTGCTCAGTGTATATTTGCAGGTATGCTGTGGTGGGTGGCGCGTCCATGAGCATCAGTTCCATGCCCAGTACCGCGAGCGTGCCCAATGATGCCCTTACTCGGCTCATGTCCCGCCTCCGTGCAAGGCCGAAGCGCTATCGGCACCATACAATGGCGCAGCCGCTCTGGTATCGTATAAAGGCGTATCAATCCTGGTGTCATCACTGGGCGGCAGGCCGCAGCAGGTACCGTAATAGCCTGTTGAATAACCATTGCGCTTTGCATATTCCACAGCATACCTGGTGGGGATAGCAATATTCTCTACTCCGCTCTCGATGGCCAGGTAGTCAATGAGTTCCCGGTCCCGGCCTGATGAGCGGGCGCAGCCAAGAGTAATAGGCGTATCAGGGAACAGTTCAACTGCTGCTGTTATCACTCTGGCAAAGTCCAGAGGGTCAGGTTTTGCGCCCGAGAAGGGAGTGCCTTCAATCGGCATCAGGCCTGTTATCACCACAGTGCTCACCTTGTGCCCCCTTATCATCTCAAGAGCATGAAGTTCACCTCCTGCCCGGCCCGCATTCAGCCCCACGCAAACGTGGGGGAATAGCATGATACCTGCATCCGAGAGGGCATCCAGGCTTGAAATGTAGTCCTGCTCTGACAGGTCCAGACTGTACACTTCACGGGCAGTGGACATATCACCCACCACATCAAAACCCACGCCGTCCAGCCCGGAATCCCGCAACAGTCCGGCTTCGTCTGGCGTTATAAAACCTGTGTGTGCAATCACGATCAGACCGGTACGTTCCTTGATGGTCGCAATGGCAGCGGCCATGGCAGGAACATGTACCTTGCCAATTGAATCACAACCCCCGGTTACGAGTATACCTTTCGCCCCCTGCGCCTCTGCCGCCAGTGCAGTAGACACCAGGTCGTCCGGCGTCATACAGGGTATGAGCCGCTCCAGCAGCTTTCCGCCGCAATGTTTACAATGGAGACTGCATTGGCTGCCCGTAATAGAGATTGAGGGGAAAAGGTTGGATGTGATGTAGAAGTTCAACTGTTTGCCGGACCTTGCGATGGTGCGGGTCCTTGCACCCTCCATCCGGTCACGCAATTGTGTGGGCACTATCTGTTCCAGGTCGAACTCTCTAACCTCCAATTCCTCCTTATCGCTTGTATGTCCATTCGTCAGAATAGTATTTAGGCAGCAGTTCCTTGACCATAGCTTCTTCCTTCCCTGATAGGACCGACTCGATCAATTCAATGCCGAACCGTCTCTCAAAGTTCTTGCGAATCTTCCCCTTGACCTCTTCCAGATCCAATTGATAACCCAGTTCCCGGTCCATCCACGTCATACCCTGTTCAATGGACTGTATCTGTTTATCCATGTACTTCTCCTTAGGAATGTTGGAAATGCGCAGCATTTCCTTGATATCGAAGTCAAGCAACAGGGTGCCGTGCTGAAGGGTCTTGTTGTCCCGCCGGGTCATGGCATTGCCCGATATCTTTTTATTATCCACTGTCACATCGTTGATAGGACGAAAACCCGCATTCAGTCCGTACTCTTTCAAAGTATCAATGAGCATGCCGCATATCTGTTTATATGATTCCACAATATCCAGCGGGAACTTGTCGTCATCTATGGTTCCGACTACACCGTAGTTTATCTGCCTGTCAAGGTCATCTGAAAATGCAATACCACCGCCGCTGGTGCGCCTGACAAGGGTATAATCCTTACATTTCTCAAGGTCAAGTTCCACTGCTGCCTTCTGGAAATAACCAAGGATGATGGATTTGGTAGGCGCCCAGAAGAACAGGGTATTACCTTCATCACTGCGGTGTATGGACTCGTTGATGGCCATCATACCCCTTATATCCACCTTGCCAAAATCAATAAATCTCCACTGCTCCATCTAATCGCCTCCTACTGCCTGCATTATGGACAGGGTGAAATCCTCAGGAGTGGTGCCCGGTGACTGGATATGCTCTGATTCATACACCTGTTCCACTGCCAACCGGACTGCATCAATGTTAGCAGCCGTGCCTTTCAATCCTTTCTCGATACTATCGATCGCATCTTCAGGGTACATGAAAAAATCTCCTGAAAATGTGATGTCTGTAATGGTTCCTCCATCTACTTTCAAAAAAGAGCGGATAACTCCACCCTTTGACTTATGGATGCCTTTTCGATAATCTTCCAGTACCATACTGCCCTCCCCATTCTCCATTCTCCATTCTCTATTCTTCATTTATGATTGGCTTATGTTCACCATACTTTGTTTCGTTTTGCCCTCTTATGGTCCATACGGTATGTCCATTCAACTGATGCATACTGCCAGGTCAACTCTACAGCCAGCTTCTCTTCCTCATCCGATATAGTGCCCCCATAGATCCCAATACCTAGCGCCTCCTCAAAACCCATGCATAGTGCATGTTTTATTGCTGCAATTGACGGTAGTTCAATCAGGTCTGAGAGGGTGACCATGCCATCCCTGGTAGTATTCACATTGGGTCGCAGGTTCATGGTAGGATGCTTCAGCACATGGTCCATGGTATCGAAATCAAAGTCGAGCAAAAAACTACCATTGACCATTACAGCACCGTCGAACCGCCCCTGGGCATTGCCGGATATCTTGCGACCCTGCACGAATACACCGTTTCGGGTCGGGTCTATTTCACCTTCCATACCAAGAGCGACAAGCGCCAGTAGCATGCCTGATAGCACCTTATTGTATGCAGCCTGGACATTGCCAGGCATTAGCCCGTCCTGTGTACCTATGACTGAAAACAGCACCTGGTCTCGGTCACAGTATCCGCATCCGCCCCCCAGTATCCTGCGCACAATGTCAATATTGTGCTCCTGGCAATAGGCTTCATTGACCTCGTCTTCCACATACTGATGGTAACCCAAATAAAGAGTGGGACGTTTGACCCTCCAAAAAAGTATGGTTTCGTCGCTATCCCCAGAGCCCACATGACGCCCGATGGAATGGAATAAGGCAGCGCTGTATGCCCCGTCTATTAAATCTACATCTACAAACCGCCACACGATAACTGGCTCCTGAATCCACATGGAAGAGGCTGCCTAAATAGTTTTTTGTTCACTTCACAGGGAACTGTTGAGGGTTAACGGTTGTTAATGTTTAGGCCTTGGGAGTATGCCGCTACTCATTTCCTCGATGTCATATTCATCAAGTATCTCGCCAACTATCTCTTCAAGGATATCTTCAATAGACAGCAGTCCAACTACTTTTTCAGCTTCATTCACCACAACTGCTATCTGGATCTTCTTTGATTGCAGTTCCCTGAATATTGAGGCTATCTTGCGGTCCTTTTTTACCATCAGTATTGGTCGCAGTATCTCCTTAACGGTCTTGGTTTCAAGTTCCTCATCACGGTATTTGAGCAGGTCTTTGGCAAATATCATACCAATTACATTATCGAAATGATCTTCCCACACAGGGAGCCTTGAATGACCGGATTCATTTATTTTTTCAAGTGCTTCATTGAGAGTCTCGGAATTTTCAACCGTGACCATGTGGCTTTTATAGGTCATAGCCGTCTTGGCTTTTTCATCACTGAAATCCAGTACATTCTGCATATACTGCCTATCATGGTGTTTGATTACGCCTTCTTCTACCCCTACTTTCAGAATGAACTTGATATGGTCTTCTGTGATAAATGGATTCTTTATCTTTTCTTTAACGCCTAATACGTGCAGCACAAATTTGGTTATCTCTGTAAAGAACAAAACCAGTGGATATAGCAGTTTGGTGAGGAGTTCCAGCAAACCGGCAATTCTGAGGGCATAGGAATCAGCGTGCCGTGTGGCAATGGTCTTTGGGACGATCTCGCCAAATACCAGTATGACCACGGTCATTACACCGGTGGCAATGGCAATGCCGGCATTGCCGAAATATCTTAACACAATTACTGTGACAAGCACCGAGGATGCCACATTTACTATATTATTACCTACCAGGATAGTGGTGATGAACTTCTCCGGATGCTGCAGTTCGTCATGAATTATCCTGGCCCGCCGGTCACCTGTCTCTGCAAGGTGAAGCATTTTTATACGATTGGCTCCGATAAAAGCGGTTTCGGATGATGAAAAAAAGGCCGAAAGACTTACCAAAATTATGACTACGATTAATTCAATCAATGTTGTAAGGTCAATCAATTCTATGTTAACTCCAGATGTTAATTGGTTTGAAGGGGTTAAAAATTTTTCTACAAAATATATAGCAGACTAATACTAATTACGGAATCCATGATAAATGAAAATGATAGCGGGGCATGGATTCGAACCATGGATCTACGGGTTATGAGCCCGTCGGGATTTCCTGACTACCCCACCCCGCTACTATGTTTAAAATCCGGATGGGTAAAGGCTTTAAATAACTATTATTAGTCATAAAGCCTTCGGTATCATTTAAATTTATCAGTCTTACATATTCAGGGCTGCCGGGTAGGAAGGATGTTAAACTTGAAAGGATTATTACCCGTGTGGGTGGAACACAGGGTGAAATTGATGCGGTTTCGCACATAAGGTCAATAAGAATAAAAGTTGATTAAAACAGTTGGTTCTCTTTGGCGATAAACTGGTTGACTAGATGATTTAATTTCATATGGTACATTGTTGTCAATTGTAGAGTTTTAAAAAGATATAATGGACCTCAAATTTTAGATTTAAGGTCCTACAATGCTCCGATGGGGATTTGAACCCCAGTCGCAGGAGTGAGAGTCCTGCATGATTGGCCGTGCTACACTATCGGAGCGATTCGTAAGGATGTTCTAAATATTAGTTTATACATTTAACCTTTTTGTTGTTCGAGTCCTTGGGATGAAATTATTGTGGGAATCACTATGCTGCGGATTTTTTCAACAGATTTATTGCACAAACCTACATGCGTCGGCATTTTTGTCCCAAAGCCGTTGTTCAATGAACTATTCCAGTTAAGTCTACTGGCTGGATGCCCTGGGAGGCATTTTGATGTACTTAGATTATATATTTGAATGTAACTCTTCGTAATTTTATAATGATGTACCTTACATCCTGAATTCACATAGCAGTACTAAAACCAATAGCATAACCGAGTTTTACTCCTACTGATTCGGTTAATGTGTGATGTTTTCAAAAATAATCTGTAACGAAAAATCAGTATGCTTCGAACCGACTTATGAAAAAGGTTTATATAATATTACGTAAAAACATAATCGGTAACAGTATACTCGCACGGGGTATTAAATTATGACAGGAACAAGAAACTTTGTATTAAGGGACAAAAAAGGTAATGAGCATGGAGTGTTTACTGGCAAACAGCCCAGACAGGCAGCCCTGAAGGCAGCTAACAGGGGCAAAGGAACCAAGAAAAAGCCAGATACAATTATCCTGAGGGAGAGAGGCACCAAGAAGCTTCACACGTATGAAGGATGGAGAGAAGAAGTAGCTGCTCCCAAGAACAAGCCAAGCTGGATGCCTGACAAGATCAAAAAACCAAATGTGAAAAAGGTTAAGATTGAGATAATAGACAAAGTTTAAGAAATTCTGGCCCCTCGGGCCTCCTTTTTTTCTTTTATTAATATCCACAAATGTTGAGTGGATAACTTTTACTGTTTACTTCTATATTTAATGTTATAACGGGCATGCTGGGAGTCGAACCCAGGTTCCAGGCTCCGGAGGCCTGAGTGATATCCTCTACACTACATGCCCGCACAGCACATAATAGGCAGCCCCGGATATAAATGCGCCGCCAATGGTAGCTACAAGATTTACACCGCTATTTGAAAGCCAGCCCTTTTGCTGCAGAGTGGCCCCCAGTAAGCTGTCAAAATTAGTCCCCGCAAACCCACCAAATATGACTATCACCAGCCAAACAAAATATGTAACAACACTATCAGGATTTATATCTATCACACCAAGTACCAGTGCAAGTATAGCGATAGCCGCTGAACCGCCTAAGGACACACTTTCACCAAGCCATGAGATTCCTCCGTCTGTCCCCGGTTTAACCGGCTTAAAAGTAGTAATGAGAATAGGTTTACCCCTATTGGTCTCCCCTATTTCACTGGCCAGGGTATCACCTGTGGCCGTGGCCACTGCCCCCAGATACGCGAACAACAATACCGGAGCGAGAGCAGGATATAATTCGTGGTACACACCGTACGCCACTGCCAGTATCAATGCAGTAATGGAATTGCTCAGTACATTTTCATAACTTCTCACCCCACCCTTACCCTGGGCAATCCCTCTCATCACTTTGTAGTTATACCGATATTTAGTGAAAGCACCACCCAGCAGGAAGAAAGTGATGAGAATCAGGTACCAGTTCATGTTTGTGAATACTATTATCAGTACGCCAAGCAGTGTTGCTGCCAGCATGGCAGAAACATCAGCAACATCCATACGGTACGCCAGATAAGCCAAAAACAATGAGAAAATGAAGGCTGCTGATAAATGTGAAAAGTTCACGTAATAACCAAAACTTGCAAATAACCACATAACCATACCCGTGCCCAACATCAGTGTGAGATATTTATCTGCCCTGGAAGGTATAGATTCCAATAATGCACAAGTCACTCCGCCTATCAATGTGAGAAAGAACAGCTGGCTCAACGAAATAGGGATATACATCCAGGCAGTGGTCCAGTAAGCCACAGCACATGCAGACAGAGCACCAAATAATATCAAGGCAATACTTGAAGTGGCTGAAATGAACTTGCTATCCAGGTTGGGTTTTTTTACTCCTCTTTTCCTTACATATGCAGCCGCCAAACCACCGACAGTGGTGATAAATATGGAAGCGCCCAGAATATATATGGGAAATTCATAGCCAGTGTATCCAAGGATAACACTCAATAAACTCATGATAAATATCGCAAAAGAAAAACCCCATAATGAAGATGCAGGTACAATTTTCTGGTGTGGCTTTAAGGCAAGAATAAGAGTAATAGCAAAAAACAGCAATGCCGGATATTGTGCGGGTACGAACGGCAACAATACAGCTATGAGCATCACAAACATAAAAAAAACAGTATGTGTATTATTTACTGAATCCATAGACATAGATACCACTGGTTAACATGGTATATAAGGGCAAATAATTTATCCTTAAGATATAACCTATGTGCAATGGGATTATTCTCCAGATTATACCAGCTGATACTTGAACATAGCATACTGAAGGACGATAAAACCTTACTTCCCGCCAGTATTGTGCTAATCCTTACAGAAAGTGACCTGCTGGATTCGGACTTTTCCAGGCGTCTCAATGAATTCATCGAATGGTGTCAAGAATACAGCATCAATGTCCTGACAATTTATATCAGCTTGATTGATGTGGACCCCGATATCTCTGATAAAATTTACAATAAACTTCAAATGAAGATAACAGACACGTTAAAAGAAGTTGATGCCACAATTAACCTCATTACAATTGACGGTTTGGACCATCACCTAAAGACCGCAAAAGGCAGGGATATGCACATAAACGTATCTCTGGGATACGGAGGTAAAAAAGAACTGACCGAAGCATTCAAGGATATCATGTCAAAGATAGACTCGGGTGAATTAACACCAGGGCAAATAGATGAATCTGTAATCGAACAAAACCTGCTCATCAAACATGAACCAGACCTTGTAATACGTTCTGGCGGAAAACGCCTTGCTGATTTCCTGATATGGCAGTCAGTCTACTCTGAGATGTATTTCACTGATGTGAGCTGGATAAATTTCAGGAAACTCGACCTGCTACGGGCGATAAGGGATTTCCAGAAACGCCAGCGCAGGTTCGGCAAATAACCATTGCCCAAAAGCTAAACCATTGCCTATAAGCTAAAATGGGCATCCTCACCATAACTGAGGGTAGGCTCTTTGCCCTGCATCAAGTCAACACCATCCACTTCCACAGCAACATTCTCAATATCCAGTACCAGCTGGTAATAATTGAATTTCACCTTTAACACATCATACTGGTACAGGTGCCTGCCCAATATCCTGGCAGTAAGTGTCAGGGTTTCACCCTCCTTACCCTTGCCAGTCACATGAATTGTGTCTACGTCAGTGCCGAATTTCATTTTTGTTGAAGTGCCTTTCACCGTGTAATAGAATGTCATGTCATAGAAATGATACCGCTTTTTGGTTACCATATCGTCAAAGATGAACTCCAGAGGTGTACCATAGTTTAGAATCTTTGACGTGAAATAACGGTACCACATCCGTGAGCGGTCATTGAAATTGACCATCACTATCTTCCACGGTAGTGTTGAACCAAAACCCAGTGCCCTCTCCAACCAAAAACTTCCAAAGAAATCCCGCTCAAACAACTCACCCTTGCAGGTGCCGAACAGGTCGCTCATCTTGCTGGCAATGAAATACTGGAATCCCCGGCTGTTGCGGGCATAAGCATCAAAATCATCACTGTATGATATCAGTGAGGGATATTTAACAAGTGGGTTTTGGAAATGTTCTCTATTAAATTTTGAGGATGTGGAACTAAACCTGGTAACTTCGCCATTCCCATCCTGCACCAGCATATCATAATAAGGGAATGACTTCGAGATGGAAATATTATATCCCGATTCAGTCTCACAAGTAAACTGCCCCGGTTTAACTGTACAGGTACAGTTATCGTGCACCAGGTCAGATACTTGCCCGTCCCTGTACTGCCATATCCCACAGTAACATGAAAATGTTTCATCGTCGATGTGCTTGTTGGTAAAACGCTTGTTGTTCAGATTATAGTCAATCGCTCCCTGGCTGATAAGAACCTGAAGCATGCGAGGATTATCCACATCATAATCTGACATAAGCCAGAACCAGTAACCACCGTTCAAGCGTTTCAACTTGGTGACAGAATATATCGCCTCATCCATAGTACCCCATCGGGGTGCTACCATCCAGTCTTTGACCTTTGCAGGAAGCATGCTTTCTATACAGGAATTTATGATTTATAACCTTTTTTTAATATCGAATGAATAGTATATTGTGTAATTTTATTAGTCCAGTAATTACATGTATCAATAAATAGTTGGAAAGGCTCAATACATCGTAAACAATTACTAATAGTACATGAAGTATAACTTTGTGTACTCAAGTTAATCCGACCGAAGGGAGGATTTTCTTGTCTCACAATTAAGTAATAGACAGCTTTTTATATGTAATATTCAATATTTTAGAATCTTATTATCAGCGAACATTTTACAGGTGGAAAAATACCATTGAAAAAAGTTGCAGACCTATCAAACGAACCAATCACATTCATGGTCTCACATATGGAAGACCTTATGTACAGGGTGACTTTCAATCCATCCACGTATACTGGTAAGTTAGTGACCAATATCTCATTGATAGATAGCGAACACATCAATGATGTGCTCCCCATATTTCGTGACGTTATGCTAAGTGGCCTGACCGTCAGCCCTCTGGTAAAATTACTGTCTCCGGGAGAATCGATAGAAGATTTGACCATTCCCCCTTCCATGCACGGCATTGCCACAGTATGCAGTATAACTGTAGACGGTGTACTCTTAAAACACGGTGTCCCCATTAAACCACGGTTCGGAGGTCTGGTAGAGATCAGGGATGGAGTACCGCTGCGTTTCACTGATCTGGTCATGTATGATAGCACCACCCTGGACCCGCTTGAGATACTTATGTCCCAGTCCCTCACTTCTGTAAGCGATATGCTCACCAGCGGTTCAGGCAAGATACTCGCCAATTTGCGGGAGATTACCATGAACGCACGTGAAGCTGTAGAGGAAGTGCTGGACGAACTGGTATCTGCAGGATTTGGCGGAATACTGGAAGTGGGCGAGCCCAACTCAGATATCCTCGGCGTGAGCCTGGAGCGGGACCACTTTGGAGTTGTCGTAGTCGGAGGCACAAATGCAGAAGCTGTAGTACAGGAACAGGGGTTCAAGATGGATACCCATGCCATGTCCACCCTCATAGATGTTAATGAAATGGTACACATTGACCAACTGGTATAACCGGAACACTTTTCAAGAGCTTCTTAACTGGCTGCCGATTAACTGGTCAAGATGTTTGATAAAATCTGATTTTGCCGCTGCAGGGATGGTTGCACCAGCAGCGATGTCATGTCCTCCCCCCATACCTCCTACGGCCTGTGCAGCAGTATTTAAAGATACTCCAAGGTTCAAGCCCTTGCGTACCAAGTCATAATTACCTCTGCCCGATACCTTCACGCCATCATCAGTATCTGCAAAGGCTATTACAGGCAGATTCCTGTTACCTACTGCACTTACACTCATACCAGCCACTATACCTACAATAGTATCCTTAATTTTCGAGCCTGCATCAAAATACTGGAAGTTATCAAGGGTGACCATACCCTGTGATTTTACCAGGTTTATGCCCTCAACAAGGTTGCGCCTGTGCTCTGCCAGTAAATGGATAGCATTTTCATATTCCTTATCCCTGTCACCCATGCACACGGCAAGGCCGGTTTTTGCTCTACCATACCTGGCTGTTGCATTGAGCAGGGTGGAGTATTCAGATGCATCCCTGGTCTCAGTACCCTCCCGCTCTCGTAGCAGGGTATATACCTCTCCCACCAGACGCTCTATTTTATATGCCGGAATGCCAGCAGATATACAATATTGTATCAGTCCTGAAACAATGTTCTTTTTTTCCTCATCTGTGAGGTCAATCCACTTGAACCATCCTTCACCCTGGAAACGCAAGCCTACACCCTTTAAAAAATTGATACATGCATCCTCATTTCCCGAAAGCCCAGGTAGGTACGGGTCAGATGAGTATTGCAACATCTTATAGACCGGCCTGGTCTGCTTCCCGAATAATGTCAGGTCACGCTGGCAGTGCAATACACCGCTTTTGCGACCCAGACTCACTATCTGCCGGTTGATACCTGTGAGCTTACCATGCTTGACATGCTGCAGGTCTCCCACTGCACCTACCACTGCCAGCCCCGCCAGGTCATTGTTATCCCCTAAAGCACGAGCCAGCAAAAAAGTAGTACCTGCACCACTTATCTCGTATGCGCCATTGATATTGAACACATGGGGATTCAAATGAGTGGGACAATCCCCGGCAGGGATGTGGTGGTCTGATATGACTGCACTTATACCCATTATCTTTATCTGGTCAAGCATCCCGCTACCCAGGTCCGTAAAGACCGTCAGGTCAGGATTGCTATCTGCAATACCCTCAAGAATCGATACATCAAGCTGGCGGACAAACTCCACCGAATACTCCCTGCCTGCCCTCTCTAGGGCAGTACAGATAATAGCGGCAGAAGTGAGACCATCAGCATCGATATGGGATACCACATGGATATCCCCTGCTTTTAATATGGCATCTGCACAGTGCTCTGCCCTTTTGTCCAGCCGATGCATGATTTGCTTATAACTGACCTGTGGAAGCTATACGCAGGTTTGCCGGTGCCTTGGTCACGTTTCCTATTTTTGCACCGATAATATCTTTGATCTCTTTTTCTGATGCAATGTCCACCAGTCTCTGGGTTATGACCCCATCGAACACCACGCTTTTAACTTTGCTGTCTACATCTTTTATTGTATTGGCAAGGTCCTTCACAGTCACTTCTTGTATGACTTTTTTATTATCGTCCAGTAACCTTCCACTTAAGGTACCGCTCAGCTCGTCCATGTGTTCCTTGAACTCTGTAGCAACGGTCTTGACTGATTCGTCCCTTCTACTGCCCCTGTGAGGCCGTTCAATAACATGGGGCTGCACAGTGGGGGCCTTCACAACTCTGGGCCTGACCTCCCTTCGTTCCTGCCTGCGTAATGGTTGCTGCGAAGATGTCCTCTGCCTGTTTCCACCTATCTGATACCTCTCCTTTGCCTGCTCTATAGGTATCTTCTGTCGCAGGGATCTGACTATTTCCTTTTGCACCAGTTCTTCCACACCCTTACCGTCCGGAGCTCGTGCTATAAAATCAATATCTGTTATCTGCAACAGTTCCTTAATTATCAGTTCGCCGCCGCGGTCGCCGTCAGTAAAAGCCGTAACATTCTTTTTCTTGCACAGTTCTGCGACTGCCGGTGGGACATTGGTACCACCTACTGCAATTGCATTCTTTATACCGTATCGTAACAGGTTCAGCACATCAGCCCGTCCTTCTACTACAATAATAGCATCCGAGTCCATTACATTGGGACCACACGGGATATTGTCCTTTCCGTAATAGGTCATTTCCTCTACTCTTATGGACTGCTTGACCTCATCGGTTATTTCCTGGCTTTCAGGTACGTTCTCGTCGAACATTTCTGTGAGGATGTGCTTGGCCCTATCCACGATATGCTTCCGTTTAGCTGCACGGATATCCTCAACCTTGATAATTTCAATATTTGCCATGCACGGCCCAATCCGATCAATGGTCTCCAGTGAAGCAGCCAGTATGGCGGTTTCGGCCTTGTCAAGACTTGACGGGATATCTATAATACCATTAGACTTGCCTGCTGTTGATTTGATATTGACTTCTATCCTGCCAATACGTCCAGTCTTCTGGAGGTCACGTAGGTCAAGGTCGTTGCCAAGCAACCCTTCAGTCTGACCGAATATGGCACCCACCACATCTGGTCTTTCCACAACGCCATCGGCTCTTATTTTCGCATGAACTATATACTTGGTAGTGTCTGTGTTTTGCATATGAGGATACCTCACGTATTTTAAAATAGCTAAAAAATCAGCTTACAGCCAGATTGGATTAACCCGGTCAGTAATGTTCACACTTATATTGTTATCCGAATAATGCCAGTACTCAGACTGAATATACTTACATGCTAGTGATATACTAACACGGAATTTCAATATATAATGTTTTTTTACACTGACCTCTATCTGGTAATTATCCTGTGATGTTATCTTATTGAATGAATTTAAACCATCTAATTCTTTTTAGTCCATCCCTATAAATAACGTATCCCATACCGGGCCCTTTTGCATTCGTGATACATGTTTGATTCCGGGTAAGTGGGAATATTGGATTTGTGATTTGTGATTTTTTTTAACTATCTACATATATTGTATTAGTGGTTAATCATAATAATGATTAACGTGATATTTACATACTTCCATTGTTTGGAAGACATGATAAAGTTATGGTATCAATGACATTTTTATAACGTAAATTCATACACTATCCAGTGTGTTCAGTTCCGCTCTCAGGTTAAACACATGTGTATTAAGGCTTTCAATGTCCTTGATCCTTTTCTTGACCAGTGCCTTTATCCTTTTCCTGATGTCAGTATCCACTGTCGCGCCAGCATTGTTCAAAAATTCCGCCATGAGCCGTGCAAGTTTATCACCGTTTTCATCCCAGTCAGTCAGCACTATCACCTTATTGTATTCCCTTGCCACCTCTTCACAGAGTTCAAGTAATGCCTTTTGAGTACCCAACTTTACAGGTCCGGTAATACCCAACTCCCTCAGTGCCCTACGGTCACGCTTACCTTCAACGATTATTGCAGCACCATCATCAGACTGCTCCCGGAGTTCCTGTATCTGCTCTTCCAGTTTCTCCAGACGTTCCATGTCCTCTAATTCCGACATTGCAGAATTAGACGCTACAAGCACATTTAATCCTTATCCACAAGTGAGGACAGCAACTCAACCACGTGTTCCATGTCCATTCCCCTGACATGGACTGTCTTTCGATGGGTTGTGGGGCCCGAAACAAGAGTAACTTCAGATACCTTTACACCCAGCACCGAAGCCAGTAATTCCAACAACTGCTGGTTTGCCTTTCCCTTCTGTGCTGCCTCAGAGAGCCTGACTTCAATACGCTTTCTCCATGTGTTGTAACCACTGGGTACCTGAGCGGTCTTAGTGCCCGGAGTTACTTCTATATCAATGAACACTCCATCCGGCGATTTCCTAACTGCATCAGATATTGGCAATTTTATCACGATATGTGCTGATGTTCTAATAGTGCTGAGATTGTGATTTGTTTGGTTTGTGTAGTTTTTGTTTTTTTCTCTCTCTAAACACAGCTAAATTTGCGATAGTCTTTTTATTTTTATCAAATACTGAAGTCAACGTTACTTCCAGTGGAAATGCTTTACCGCCTTTTTCCCTGGCCAATATAAGTCCGTTAAAATTACCGTATTTCTCTAATGTAGGAATTACATTTTCATAATAATTTGGTAAATCCTCTTCTGCATAAAAGATATTTGCTGGTTGTCCAATCAATTCTGACCTGCTATACCCGAAAATTTTTGCTCCAGCCTCGTTAATGAATGTGATATTATGGTTACTATCTGAAATATTAATACCATCTATTGAATGACTTAAAGCCCTTGAAAATACCAACATGTTTTTTTCTGCATTGAACCGCTTGTCAATATCCCTGGCAACTCCGTGAAGTCCAACAACCTTACCATCTTTCATCAAGGGTCTCATATTAATCTCTAAAAACATTTTTTTTCTATCTTTCCTGACAATCTCAAGTATAGGTGGCACGAAAAATGACATGCCATTTAGTATTTGTGCATGTACAGCACTGGCGATTTCAATATCTTCTTCATTCAGGTAATCCCTTATTTTCGTCCCAACAGCTTCTTTTATAGTCAGTCCCAGCATATCAGCTCCGGCCTGGTTCAAGGAAAGAAAAGTACCATCAAGGTCGTTGGTATACATTCCATCAGCTGCATTCTCGAAAAGTTCACAATACCAATCACGAGAATGTTTCACCTCTTCCATTAAACCTAGATTTTTCATTGCCAGGCCCACCTGCTGCCCGATTGTCGAAAATAATTTATTTTGGAATTCTGAATATTGCCTGACCTGCGAACTACTTGCCATAATAATGCCGTCAACCAAATTGTTATTTTTCAATGGTATACTAACATAGGAAAGGAAGCCTTCTTTGATGGTTGACCTTTTTCTTTCGGGAGAAATGTTGGCAATAGATGTACCTGGTACCACCATTACCTTTCCCTCTATAATGACAGGATGGAAATATTCCCATTCATAAGTGATCCTGCCGTGTTTTTGCTTGAACTCTTCACTGACAGGGCTGTGTACAGTAAGAATGTAATCACCATTGGTCCTGTCCTTAAGGTAAATTCCACCATTCTCCATGCCTGTTAATATCAGGACTTGTTCGAGCATTGATGTGAGTTTCTGCTCAAAGGTGATGTCCTCAATAAAAATTAAAGAAATTTCATTGAAAATTTCAAGTATTCGTAAAATATCGCCCTCATCATACGATTGATTGTGGTTTTGATCCCCACCCACCATTGGATGAGTTATACGGTGACCTAAACCTGATGAGGACATAGAGTATAGATAAAACCGTACAAATATTTAATATTTTACAGATGGAAAAAATTGTTTCATTCTAGTAATTAAGTGGGTGGTATCTTAAAAATTAAAAGTATGCGGGGGACGTGATTCGAACACATGAACTCCTACGAGACAAGGTTATGCATCAGCATTTGTGTACAAATATCTCATAATTAGAATTATATATAATAAAATGCATCTAATTTATTAACAAAATATCGAATATTTTACTGAAAGATTGCATTCAGTATTTTCATCATCAGGTACGATGTAACAATCATCACGATGACAATCACCGCAAAAAAAATGAGGTTCATGTAAACAACATCATCACTTGAGCCTGCTTTTACAATGTGTCCACCGTTACAGCCGGTTGAACTGCAATTGCCACAACCTGTGCTGCAACTTGAATCTTCAACAGAATGTCTGTCCATCAATGGAATCGTCTTTATATCACTCGACATCGTTTAATCTCTTTTCTTTATGTACATATGAGTGTGGTGTTTCCCTGAACCGTGTGATTATATTTGGTAGTTAAGGGCGTTAACCATAAATATTTTGCTATAAGTCCTCTATTGATGATAACGATGCTAAATACGAACAGTCCTAAACACCCATCGATGTTGAACATTGGCCACCGTGTATCAAGAATATGTTATCACTTGAAACATGCGGAGAAGGCAAAACCAGAGCATTGGCCGTACTCGCTGCATTCATGGGGCAAATGGGTACACCTGAGCAAGAAGCGTATCAACTCTTCATAAACACAGCGAACCGCTGGAATGCAAGCACAACAAAATTATTCCAGTCCCATTTCAGGATAATGAGAACACCTACATGCAGGACCCTGACGGCAGATAATAATCTTTGGTATCCTACAGGCAGGTCACTTAAAATCTTAAATGTCTGCAAGCCGGGTATCAGATGCTTGAATAATGTAAGCCCTCGATATTATGCTGATAAAAAAGCAAATGCGGAAAGGCTGCGCCAGAAACTAACATTTAAAATATCCCCCGGGGTGGTATAATGTTTGTAAAATCACCTGACAGCATTGACATAGAGTTCTTGGACCCGGATATGTATTTATCTGAAGGAATAATAGCTTTTCGTATCGATCCGACGTTAATTATTTTTCATTGCGCATATGAAAAAAAGGTTATTCCAATGCATCAAATTAAATCCATTTCCTGGCTGGGAGGCGATTGCATATGACGGGAGGTGGTCCTTACGCCACGGTCACGGCGGAGAGCTGCCTGTTATCCTGGTATCAAATGAACTGGGAATAACCAACAAATTCCCACAGCAAAAACAGAACATATCCGGTTGTGCGTGCTGATTTCAATAGTTAGGAAGTGGGAATTTGACAACACCGAAAATAATTGACTGTAATAATGTTTAGGGAATACCCCTGACAGGAGAATTATAAAAATCATGACATATAAAAAAATCACTTCAAAAACCGTTATCGGCTATTTTCGATATCGGCTGGCACTGGGTATAAGTTTCTAATACTTTTTTACCCCTAAAGCGTAGAGGTACAGGTGACGGGGGGCATATTCCTATGGTGTATAAAAAAAACCTGACATAACTCGAGCATAGCAAAACATGAATATAACTGATAGTAATATTAAGCAAAAACAGGAGTAATTAAACATTAATCGTGTTAACCCTATGCGTTTATAGTGTTAATGTACTATTAAAAACCCTAATCATAGCGGTTTTATAAAATTATAAAAAAAAATTATCGAGAACCAGTTATTTTATTAAAAAATTCGGCTCTCTGTTGGTGTGTACCGCTAGCATGATGCTTTGTAGACTCTACCGCTTCATCTGAATCTAATATTGCTTCAAAGGTAGCAACAGCACTATTATCTGTTACATATAAACAGTCATATTCCAAATATTTTGCAACCATATCAACACCTCGTTTGTTCCAAGTTTCCCATTTTATCTATATGTTGTCATTTTGTATAAATATCTTTCCATAACATTATTAATATTTAATTCTTTTGATTAAATGACAATATACCCCATCATCTTGTTCTTCTCTCTGCAATTCTTTAAAACCATTTTTTTGGTAAAATTTGACTACTCCTTCATTCTCAGCCTTTGCTTCTACCCATACGATCCTTCCACCCACAAACTTTGCTGCTTTATTTATTATATCTAGTGCACTTTCCAATATTTCGTCCCCAAATATCTCGTCTTTATATTTATCATTTTTTGCTAATTGTGCAATATAATATGTTGGAACTGCTTTTTGACCTTTTTGAGCATTTATTAAACCTCTTTTTTTACCTGAAAGCTCTTCTTTCAGACAGATTACTTTTAATGCTAGTGAATAATAAGCTAAAAAACAAATATAATTTTCATCAGTTCTGTCTATATCTACAATAAAATAAGATTTAGATGTTCCCATTTTCTCAGATTGAATCGCTTTGTTTCTCACAAAATCTTCAATAAAATGCTCTCTTTCACAGCTAAAATTTTGTAATATTTTTGATAATTTGCCTTCCTCTATTTTTTCGTGAAGTTCTTTTAATCCAATGACAATTTGATTGATATTATATCACCCAGCTACTGTTTCAAATTTAATGACTATCATCCATTTATAGTTTCCTAAGAAATAGGCCTTGGGACAAAATTCACCTATACTCCATTTCGTGTCCAAACAGGCTTTATGTCATTCAAAATCTCGATG
>JAKRWB010000130.1 GCA_022353185.1 ANME-2 cluster archaeon
TGGTCGAAGATGTTCATGGTGACATTGCCGGAATTGGGGATGACCAGGTCCTTGTAGCTCCCATGGGTGTCAGGATCGACCGTTCCAAGATTATTGGTGGCCGATAGTGAATAAGGTCACAAAACCTATTTTTACACAAACCAAATGTCCATTATGTTTTAGTTCTATCCTGATTACATGGCAGTCTGATGACATCCCTTTTTTTGGTGAAGTGATGTATACATGTACTCAATGTAAATGTGGGTTCAGGTATGCAGATACTTTTATTTTATCTCAGCGCGAGCCTACCAGGTTTACCTATAAAGTGCAATCGGCTAATGACATGAATGTAAGAGTGATTCGTTCAACATCAGGAACTATCCGGATACCTGAACTGGAGATCATTGTTGAACCGGGACCTGCCAGTGACTCATATATTTCCAACATTGAAGGGGTGCTGTGCCGCATTGAGAATGTCCTGGGTATGGTGAGCAGGTGGACGGATGAAACACCTGAGACTATTCAAAAGGCACATGAACTGTTGGAATCGGTGGAACACGTCAAAATGGGTGAAATGGAAATTACTTTGATCATTGAGGACCCCCTGGGTAATAGTGCTATTGTATCAGAGAAAGTTTGTAAAGAATTGCTATCATCAAAAGAAGTGGATAAGCTGAAAACAGGAGTAATCGTATTGGAAAAAGAAGATTTACCTGATCATTTTCAGGATTGATTCAGTAAATATTAATATATGTTATATATTGTACTTTGCGAACTTTGCGGTGCTATATGAAAAACGTAGTCAACTTCATTGATGTTTATTTTAATTCACCGCAAAGGACGCCAAGAACGGAAAGATAATTCCATCCTCGCAAGCTTAAATAGTGAAAATTTACCCACACGATCTTGAAGAGAACCAACAAAATTATCAGATTCCGTATTTTTTATCGATTGTAATCCAAGCTTTGCAGCTTACACAGAATTGGCAATGCTTGCGGCAGATAGATTAATCGTTCCATGCACAGCAGACGGTTCTTCTGCGAGAGGAATAGATAATATCGGCAGATTATTGTATGGAAAAAAGATCTCTAAAATATATGGGGAAGCAATTTTTTCAAATAAAGCTGCAAAGAATAGTCTACCTTTACCATCGATATACGTTGTTACTCTCAACAGGAGCACACAATTTGACAAGAAAGCTTCAAAAGCTTTTTCAGCAATGTTCGAAGAAATTAAACATAGAGTAAACGATCTCGAAGCTGAAGGAGTTGAATTTTCTTCCAAAAAAGAAAATAGATTTTTAGATATTCCAGACGCTCATACTGTGGCGGTGGTCTGTTCGCATGAGGGAGTATCACTATCTAATTTAAAGATGGGGCCTCATCAAGTGCATGACCTCAAAGTTCAGGTAAATCCAGAACCATTTAAGCGATATAAAGATGCAATAGATAACTTAGTATCGACGTTATAAAATGGGTCGCGTCCCAGACTTACTGAACAGGCACTCTGAACGTTAATAATTCTTTCAATGTCCAAATCTGGTCTGTAAGTTTCTGAGCCACAGCTGGCGTCCTTTGCAACCATTTTTTGTTCCCACAATTGACCATTAATCTTAGTGATTTATGCGGCTTAACAAAATTATACCATGCCTGGAAGAAGTCTATTGCTCTTGAATGCATCAGAGCATCTTTACTATAATTCATTCCTTTTCGTATAAATCTCGCTAGAGAGTTTCGGATAGTAAGATTGATTCGCTCTATATATGATGTGTTAATACATCCACCTGAATCTGCCCCAAAAAGCCTTAATATTTCGTCGGCATCTCCGAAAACAACACGACGAAGCTCTTCAACAACTTGCCCTTTCGCAACTTTTTTGATTACCTGAGCATATTTCAAATCTTCAGGTGGCACCAAAATAGGAAGTGGTTTTCTCCCAATGCCACAATAGGGTGGCTGCTTCAGGCTCCCGTAAACATTTAGAAGTCCCAATTCAAAGGGATCCCAGTCATCTGAGGTGAACAGTGGGATTGGAGAGGTATTTGATCGTTTACTTTCTAAATCATTTAACAATTCGGTAGCATCATCTGTACTTCTTCCTCCTTCATGATGACTGATAAACAATTTTGTCTCACTTTCCATTGCTGTTAATGTATAAAAATCACCATATTCAACAGGATCGTCATCAGTCACGTTTTTTTGCTTTTTTTTATATAGGACCATATCTCATCTATTTGCACCTGGCCAAGCTCAAGCTCTTGAAAAAAATAATCGGTAACTTCTTGACAATGTGCTCCTGCAATGTCAAGCCATCTGCAAATTGTATCCTTGTCATGTCCTGAAGCTC
>JAKRWB010000131.1 GCA_022353185.1 ANME-2 cluster archaeon
AGAAATATATTTTTTGAAATGATTATAATATTATTTGAATTGTAAAAGAAAATTACATTTAATATTATATAAACTTATATTGTACAGGTGAGTATCTATAGATATATCTGATTAAATTGACCTAACTCGGACAAGCCGAAACCAAAAAGGTAATTTACCGTTATCTTTCGTTGCTCCTGACACTGTGCCATTTTTCAGTTATTTTTAAGACGCTGATTCACGCAGATTTACGCTGATTTAAGGTTGCATCTGCGTAAATCTACGTCTAATATAATTGTTGAAATCACTGGATTTTGGAACTGTACCGTTGTTCTTATAAGATTTAACAATCTATCATTAATCAGGTGATATAAAATGGTAATGGCTCCATTCATTGAGCACTATGCTGACCAGATATCTGGTACATTATCTTGCTTTGATCGTATTGTAATAAGAGGAACACTTCCTGGATTCAGCTATTCTGAAGGAATGACGCGTTATTTAAATGTAAATCATATTCGAATTTTCGATTATCCAATGTTCACTAATCCATTGCGGACAGATTTACGTGATAATGCTGACCAGATTGCAAAAGAAAACGGTTTAAAAATAGAATACATTAAAAAAAAGAATTTCCGTAAAGAATCAAGAATCAAAAAAATACTCGAAACCCGTAGTAACCAACCTGGTTTGGTTCATATATTCTCTGCAATGGAACCCTGTCAGACCTATAACCCTTGGCATGACAAAGAAACACATAGAACATATCTCAAGCCAAGTACAGGTAAATGCATACATTACTACTTCTATTTTATCGATGAAGAACTTGGTCTTTGTTATGTACGTGTACCCACTTGGTGTCCTTTTCAACTACAGATGTACTTCAATGGACATAATCTATTAGCCAATCAATTAAAGGAAAACGGGATAGATTACAAAATGCTCGAAAATGCTTTTGTTGACATTGAAGACTTTGATAAAGCCCAAGAATTAGTAAACAACTTCAGGGTGGAGACATTGCACCGCAAGTTAGATTCTTTCGCTAAGCAATACTGTCCTTTCATCAAACAGTTTAATATGAGTTATCGCTGGAGCATTATGCAAGCTGAATATGCCACAGATATTATATTCAAACGGCAAAAAGACTTGAAAATCATCTACGAAAATCTCACACGCACAGCAATTCATACAGTTAAACCAAAGCACATTGCTACATTCCTTGGAAGAAAACTACATGGAAACTATCAGGATGAAATGGGTAATGATTATAGCACACGAATCGAAGGGACAAGAATCAAGCATAGCATGGGTAAAGTCTCGATTAAGATGTATGACAAGTTTTCACAGGTTCTTCGTATAGAAACAACTGTCAATGATGTATCCCTTTTCAAGCACTACCGGATGGTAGAACATCGCGACGGAACAACTTCTAGGAAACTGGCTAGCATGAAGAAAGGAATTTACAGCCTCTCAATTTTAAGAGAAATGGTAGAGAAAGCTAATCAACGATATATTGAATTCATTTCAGCCATAGATGACACGAGTGTAGGTGTCAATAATTTAAATATAATTTCAAGAACGGTTGTGAGAGACAATAGATCGTACAAAGGATTTAATTTCTTTTCGGATGAAGATTTGGAGATGTTGGAAGTCTTAACCAGTGGAGAATTTAATATCAGAGGATTTCAGAATAAGAATCTTCAACAAATGGTGAAGGATAAAACAGGTTCTCAGATTTCAAGAATCATAAAGAGACTGCGAGTACACGGATTAATCAAAAAGATACCAAGTACATACAGATACCACTTGACAAAACTTGGAAAATATGTAATTACCATGGGATTGAAATTGAAAGAGATTGTGATTATTCCAGAGTTAAACTTTCAAACGGCAGCGTGATTTTCGTGCCAAAAAAACACGAAAATATCTTGTAAGGTACTATATCTTCACCCGGAAAGGGGCGAGCTTGAGATCACGGATGTGAATAATGAGTATATCGAACAGGGGCGGAATGGGTACAGGGTGCTGGACGGGTGTCTTTTGCGATGCGGGGACGGTTGGGAGTTTGATGAGGGCGGGGATGATAGTGAAAAAACACCGGGAGAAGAAAGAAGGAACCACAGATAAACACAGATGAACACAGATTTATTATAATAACAGTATTAATATATTTCCCCGCAGCCCGACACCCGCAAAAATGCCCCCCTCACAACGTTTATATAAACATCTTACATTGAAACGTTAAATATTAAAGGAAGACCTGAAAGTGAATCACAAAAACCCCATATCTCCACCCGGAAAGGGGCGGGGTGAGCTTGAGATCACGGATGTGAATAACTATTATATTGAGCAGGGGCGGATGGGGTATAAGGTGCTGGACGGGTACTGGAGTGATGCGGGGACGTTTGAGAGCTTGTTGAGGGCGTCGGTGATGGTGAAGAAACACAGGGAGAAGAAAGAAGGAACCACAG
>JAKRWB010000132.1 GCA_022353185.1 ANME-2 cluster archaeon
ACGACTCAAAGGAAATGACTGCAGAAGACCTGGAAGCGACATATCAATGTCCGGTAGAGCTGATCGCTCACGGTGTTCCACACAGGGTATTAAAGCATCATTAACGGGATATTAATATGATGGAGCTATTACAGTATGAATTTATTAGAAATGCCATCGCCGCCGGGATACTTGCCAGTATTGCCTGCGGCATTATCGGGGTTTATGTGGTGGTAAAACGCATTGTTTTTATCAGCGGCGGGATTGCACATGCATCTTTTGGCGGTATCGGGCTTGGATACTACCTGGGGATCAATCCGATTCTGGGAGTGTTGCCCTTCAGTATTGCTTCGGCACTGTCCATTGGTTTGGTAAGCAAACGTTCCAGACTGCCGGAAGATACTTCCATTGGAATCTTGTGGGCTATGGGAATGTCCATAGGAATCCTCCTGATTGGTTTGAAACCCGGCTATGCCCCGGATTTAATGACCTACCTTTTTGGGAATATCCTGACAGTTCCATTCTCTGACATCCTTTTAATGTTGATCCTGGATGGTGTTATTATCCTTGTGGTATATGCTTTTTATAAGGAATTTCTGGCACTATGCTTTGATGAAGAATTTACTACCGTACTTGGAGTTCCCACCGAGCGTTTATACCTTGTACTATTATCGTTAATTGCTCTGAGTGTTGTAGTGCTGATAAAAGTGGTGGGTATTATTCTGGTCATCGCACTGCTGACAATTCCCGCAGCCTTTAGCCGGCAATTCACCTCAAATCTCAAAAAGATGATGTTTCTTTCAATTATGTTCGGAGCAGTGTTTACTTGCTTTGGATTATGGCTCTCGTATATGTTTGACGTCCCTTCAGGTGCTACGATCGTCCTGGTCATGGCTGCGGTTTATCTGCTTTATTCGTTAGTTAAAAGTATTGGGAGTCGGGTTGCTGTCAAGTCATAATATCTATATTCTTATCTTATAAATCAGATGGAAACAATCATGGCCGCTCAGGTAGCTCATGTTTTTGAATTTCTCCGGCGTTTCTTTTGCCGTCTCCCTACACAGAGTCCAACAAGGAGGTGGGTATTTTTCTTGTTTAGGGGGATTACGGAATTGGCTATTCCACTTGATGGAACTGTTAAGAAAAGTGTAGCAAATATGACTGATGAATTGTGGGATATTTTGAGTCTGATGGGAAAATAATGCGAAAAATAGTATCCACTTCAAATCTAAGGGTAATTTGAAAATTATTAGACCGGATTTACAGGATCGACAGGATATACCG
>JAKRWB010000133.1 GCA_022353185.1 ANME-2 cluster archaeon
GTAATGGGAGCCAATATTGTCAATATGGGCGTTGTTGGAGGTTTTGTAGGATTCTATTCATATAATGCTCTTAAAAATAGTATAGGAATGACGGGCGCTTCTTTCGCTGCCGCTTGGCTGTCTATCTTTATCGCGGCACTGGTCTGTGCTGTTGAGATGTATTTTGCGGGCACGTTTCCCTTGAAGGAAGGTCTGTTATTCATGGGGCTTTACCATGCAGTTATCGGCGTGGTGGGCGAGGGATTGATCACAGCTATTGCCCTGAACAGGATAATGGCGGTCAGGCCCGATGTAGTATCTGAGAAATCAATGCCAGGAGCAGGGGTGGCAGCATGAACAATAATGAGATTATTATTGCCGGAGCAGTGATAGCGATTATCATCTCGATTCTGGCTCCGTTTTTAGCATCCAGCAACCCGGACGGTCTGGATAAGAACCTCATCGTTCTGGTGGGGGGAGGCAATGAGGAGCATGCTGAGGAGATCATCGGCGATAGGATGCCCATTGAATATAATGCACCTATGCCCGATTATTCCATTGAGGGATTGGGTAAGCTGGGTGAAGTGGGGGCTATTGTCGGTGGTACCTTATTGATGCTGGGGTTATCCCTGGCTATTGGTAAGGTATTTGGTAAAAAACAGGGGACCTAAACGTCCCCTTACCGCTTTTTTCTATGGTAGGTAAAGTATAATTTTGTGTTTGTTAACGGGGAAAGTACCGTTGATTGTATCAATATGATGATATAATCAATGTTAATTTATATCATTATACTGATGTTGTTTGATGCGATGTGTATCAGTATAGTGATATAGATTGAATAATTTTGTTGCTATGTGAAGCTTATGCCATTACGTATTCCATGACATACACAAACCCTGTCGATCTAAGTTCCATTGGGTTTTTAATTGAGTATGGTCCTATAAGTTTAACCGGATTATCCGTAAAAACAAAAAAGGGATAGATTTTCATGCTCTTTGAACCCATCGACATTAATGGACTTCAAATTTCCAACCGATTCGTGCGCTCGGCAACCCACGAATGGCTGGCAGAGGAGGACGGCAAACCTACAGCGGCCATTGGCGATATGTACGATGAACTGGCAAAGCACGAGATCGGGCTCATCATTTCAGGCTATTCCTACGTGAACCCGGCAGGTAAAAGCAGCAATCGCCAGCAGGGTATCTATGATGACAGGTTCATCGGACCGTACAGGCAGATAACCGAGCGTGTCCACAAATACGGCAGCAAGATTGCATTACAGGTCGTGCACGGCGGCAGGCAGGCCATGGTCACACCAAAGTATCCCCAAACCATGGCGCCCTCGGCAGTAAAGGACTTATCGTCTGGCAAAACGCCTCAGGCCATGACCGAAGAGCAGATACTGGGGACCATTGAGGATTTTGCCCAGGCAATGCGCCGGGCACAAGCCGCAGGTTTTGATGCGGTGCAGCTGCATGTGGCACACGGCTTTTTGCTTAGCAGTTTTATTTCTCCTTACACCAACCGGCGTACTGACGATTGGGGCGGGTCAGTGGAAAACAGGACGCGCATCATTCAAGAGATTATCAGGCGCGCCCGGGAACTGGTGGGTGAGGACTTCCCTATAATGGCGAAGATGAATGCCACGGATGGTTTGGATGATAAGGGTTTGGATGCGCCTGAGTGTGTGGAGATTGCTGTTGCGCTGGAGAAGGCAGGAGTATGCGCCATCGAGGTGAGCGGCGGGATTTTTGAGGCTGGTGAGGTGATGTCCAGGCCGGGGATTAATGCGCCTGAGAAGGAGGCGTATTTCAGGGATTATGCGCGGATGATAAAGCAGGGTGTGGGCATCCCCGTGATGCTGGTGGGGGGCATGAGGTCCAGGGCTGTGATGGAAGAGATGCTTGAAGGGGGATATGCTGATATGGTATCGCTGAGCAGGCCGCTTATCAGGGAGCCTGAGCTGGTTGAGAAGTTCAGGGAGGGGGTGCAGGAGGCTGAGTGTACTTCGTGTAACGGGTGTTTTGATGAGAGCGGGGTTCGGTGTAATTCAGGTAGATAAGCACCTGAGTAATCATATATTCACATTGACACCAAGAACAGCCATAATGGGATAAACAATACCCTGCAGCCTTCCAATTCTTCTATTCTAAAAGTATCTTTAGTCACCACAATCCCCCTATTCAATCCATTTACATCTATGAATTCCATTAATCCCTTTATTTTGGTGGTTGATGGCTGATTTCTGTATTTCACTTCTATGGGGATTACAGTCCTGGAATCATCATAAACAAAATCCACTTCATATTTATTTTTCCAGTAAAAGGGTCTAAAAGCCGGTTTTGATTTGCTCCCCTTTTTGATCAAATGCCATGCAACAATATTCTCAGCGGTCTTTCCATCATCGTTGTCCAGGGTCAAAGCTCTTCTAAGCCCTTCTTCCCAGAAATAGAGTTTCTTTGGCCGTTTCTCAACTGCCTTTTGAGACGGCGTATATACATCTGCTACAAATACCATCATTGAACTCTGCAGATAATAAAGGTAAAGTTTCAGGGTTTCCCTGTCCACGCCCAGGCGTTCTGAGAGTCCATTATATGTGAACCGATTTGTGGACAGCACTGCAATATCCCGCACAAGCCTGTCAAGCAGTATGGGGTCCTTTACCCTGAATACGCTCACAATATCCTTGAACAGGATAAGCGCGAAATAATCTTCAACTATCGTTTTGTACCACATATCCATATCTTTTATCTTGAACCATTCCGGGTATCCCCCGGTGTCGAAATACTGCCCCAGCACATGTAATATCTCAGGTCTGTGTTCGATGATGCTGTGGTATACTTTTTCAATGTCATCGAAGGAATCAATGGGAGAGTGATGTACAGGTATATCAGGCAGAGTGTCATTGAACCTAAGGAATTCCCTGAATGTCAGGGGAAATACATCGATAAAGCTTATCCTGCCTGCAAGGCTTTCTGATGCTTCAAGATACAGCAGTGTCTTGGATGACCCTGATATCAGAAAACGGCATTTTGCATGTGCGTCTATGTAATATTTTAATTGCAATTGCCAGTCTTTCTGGACATGTATCTCATCCAGTAGAAAATACACGGTTTCCCTGGCAGGGTCTATTCCTGTCAGTTCGTGATATATATCCAGGATATCGTGGATACTATCTATTTTTCCCATGATGTCGTCCATCTTCACATAAACGATTCTTTGAGCATCTGAATTCTTGAGAAGGTGATCTATATACTGGAAAAGTATGGTGGTCTTGCCAGACCGCCTGATACCGGTCAGGCATGTGATCCTTTCCAAGCGTTCTATTTTCCTGACCTCATCAAGATAATCGGGTCTTGGAATTCCTTTATCCGCAGGGTTAATGCTGCCTGTCTGCCACCAGTAGTTCCTTTTTTTCAGGTAGGTTATTATGAATTCTTTATCCATATGCAAATATAGTCTACAACATATATGTAAATGTTGCGGTGTGTATTTGCATTGGGTGAATAACTCAAAAATTTAGCGTTACGGTGAAAGAAGAAACAACATACGAGAAGTGTCTTGCAGCCCGAATCTATTAACGTTATTAATATTCAAAGCTATTAAATACTTATAACTTTAATAACTGTTATAAGTGATTATAATGGCTGAAATAACCACAATTCCTGTAACAAAAGCAATTCGAAATAGACTAAAAACCTATGGGTTGAAAGGTGAAACCTATAACAATATCCTTCAGCACTTAATGGATGAGGTAGACTATGATGAATTCATGGAACACCAGTACAAGATTCTGGAAGAAAAGGAAAAATTCGTTTCTTTGGATGAAATTTAATGGGTTATAGTGTTAAGCTTCATCCAAATGCGGTGACTTTCTTTGGAGGTCTGGATGAGATTACACGAGATAGAATAAAGTCAGCCCTCAAGCACCTTGAGATTAACCCTTTTAAAAGCAGGTCAAAAACCGATATTAAAAAGCTTAAGGGGACAAAAGGACGGCATGATATGTACAGATTAAGAGTGGGAGGTTTTAGGGTCATCTATTCAGTTGAATCTGACACAATATGGGTAACAGAGATCATTACAAGAGAAAAAGGATATAAATGGTTATAAAATATTGATTATGAATATAACAGCACAGGTCAAATATGAAACAAATAAAATGGCAACTCCTATTCGGCACGTCATTGGTCATGTTATCAGCATTATGGTACTTCGCACACTACCTGATCTTCCATGACGTGCATCACATCTTCATATACCTGATAGGGGACATCGCTTTCGTTCCCATTGAGGTCCTGCTGGTCACCCTGATAATACACCAGTTACTTGACCGGAAAGAAAAACATGCCAGGCTGGAAAAACTCAACATGGTCATAGGAGCCTTCTTCAGCGAGGTCGGGACAAGACTGCTCACCAGGTTATCAGACCACGACCCAGGGCTGGACGGAATCAAAGAAGGGCTCATAGTGACCGGAGATTGGTCAGACCAGGATTTCTCCATTGCCGACAAACACCTGAGGAATTACGAATTCGGTGTTGACATGGCACAGCTCGACCTGGCCCAACTGCGCGATTTCCTTATAGAAAATAGGGATTTCATGGTAAGGCTGCTGGAAAACCCAGTCCTGCTGGAACATGAATCCTTCACAGAACTGCTCAGGGCAGTGTTCCACCTTACAGAGGAACTGGCCAGCAGGGAGGATGTAACACAACTACCTGATTCCGATCGTGAACACCTGGCCGGTGATATACAACGAGCATATACCATCTTAGGCGACTCATGGCTGGATTACATGAAACACCTGCAGGGCAATTACCCTTACCTTTTTTCCCTTGCCATGAGGACTAACCCGTTTGACCAGGAAGCTTCACCAGTAGTTAAATAAATAGGCAATGAGATCTAATTTTGAAATAGGAATAAGGTTCAAATCATGTGGGGAGTTTCATAAACCATGACCAGTATCCAACTTTACACCTTGAGTACATGCGTATACTGCAAGCGTCTGAAAAAGTACCTCAAGGACAATGGCTATGAATTCGGTTATATCGATGTGGATACATTATCAGGGAGAGAAAGGGAAGAAGCACTATTGAAGGTAATGGAATTGAACCCGTCCATCAGTTTTCCCACAGCAGTGATAAACGGGGTGGTGATTATGGGCCACGATATTGAGAAAATAGAAAAGGCGTTGCGACTATGAATGAAGAAACTGAGGCGCTGTACAGGGAGTTAAAGGAGCTGGCTGACGAGGATGGATATATCCTTCAACCCGATAAAGCAATTCTTGAAGACTTGCTCATTGGCCTGGTTGAGAACGAAAAACGGTATGGCTACCATTCATGCCCCTGCCGTCTGGCTACGGGCACCCTGGCTGATGACATGGATATTATCTGTCCTTGTGATTACAGGGACCTGGACCTTGAGGAATTCGGATGCTGCTACTGCACATTATACGTGGATGAGGACTGGATAAGTGGCACAAGACCGCATCTGCCCATACCTGAGCGGCGGCCTGTGGAGAAGATACTTGGTAAAGGTGAGGATGTGGACATGACAGCGGCAGAAAGTGGCAGTGAGATATCAGTTTGGCGTTGTACGGTATGTGGCTACCTGGCCGCAAGGCCTGAGCCGCCAAATCAATGCCCAATATGTAAGGCAACGAAAGAGCGGTTTGAGAAATTCCCTATGGGATAGTCAAATGATAAAAAGGCGTCCCGGCCGGGACTCGAACCCGGGTCTAAAGCTCCGCAAGCTTCAAGGATATCCGCTACCCTATCGGGACACAGCTCCCTTAAAATCATAAGGTGAGCGAACTTCATATTCTATCCAATTGTCTTAAACCTTATCTATCACCTGTCGAAGACCATCCACTTCGCTTCTAAGTTCACCAAGTTCAAGGTGCATTTGCGTGAGCAGGTTATAGGTGGGACTGCGCTCATCCTTTACTGCCTGCTGCTGTGAGA
This sequence comes from ANME-2 cluster archaeon, assembly GCA_022353185.1. GTDB lineage: Archaea > Halobacteriota > Methanosarcinia > Methanosarcinales > Methanocomedenaceae > Methanocomedens_B. The sequence continues at coordinate 5,947 of JAKRWB010000133.1, forward strand.
AGACCATCTTACTGGGCAGGATGAACATGTACACCAATATCATGGCTAATAGTGCCCCGGCTGCCAGGGCTCCAAGGAACAGCAGGTAATTAGGGAACAACATAGATTAAAAGGCAGGTTAATAGCCCGGTTTTACTAAAAAAATTTCCCAATATTCTAAAATAAATGCGATTTAGTTGAATATTGGCTATAACTCACTTATAAGTTTGGGAAATGACAAGTACCCT